>JADIMM010000107.1 GCA_017694795.1 Candidatus Gallitreponema excrementavium | reverse complement strand
ATTTTCGAAAAATGTAGTATCCTTCTTCTTGGCCATTGTCTTTTCCTTTTTTGTTTGTTGTGGTAACTAACATTTTGGAATTTTCAATGGCTTTTTTCTACCCCAAATTGCGAACTTTATTGTACACTATCCTCGTTGGATTTAAGAATAAACAATATAAAAATTACAATAAAAGTTGCCTTATTATAATAAGCCGTATTCTTGTAAAAAGCAATAAAAAGTTTAGAGCTTAGGGATTGAGGGCAGGGTAAGAAAGTTTGTGAGATTGTTGACATAAATCTTAATTTAATATAAATTAAATAAAATTTTATTGTATTTTAGGAGATTTGTTGTTATGACTGACTTGTTTGTAAAATCATTCAGAAAGATTGTCAATGTTTATTCATGGATTCTTTTAATAATTTTTATAATACTTGGCGGTGTTATTGGTTATCAGGTTGGAAATATTATAAGTTATGATGAAGAAGTGTGTTTTATGGCGGCAGTTTTAGGTGCAGTGATTGGAGGTGTTCTTGGATTTATTTCAGAAACTCTTGTTTTTGCTCCTATGATTATCCTTTTTGAATTAAATGACAAAGTATCAAAAATTGATGAAAAATTATCAGGGATTGAAAATAAAGATAAAACAAACTAGAAAATAAAAAAAAATCTCCGGAGAAATATTTGGAACTTATCTCCGGGGAATTCCGGTGTTGGTTTTATACCGGAAGTTATAAAGTCCAGTTGTAAAGTGCAAAAACTTTTATTACCGGGATGCTCGAGGATAATCTTTCTTCTTTTAAGAAAGCAGATACGGCTCAGGATCCATTGCTTTGCCGTATAAAACAGGCATTCAGGTAAAATATGGTATTTTGAGAACTATTAAAATAAGAGGAGGCGATTGTTTGGGTAGCGCTATCAATGAATTAAAGGATCAAAACGTTAATTATGATATAAACAAAGGTTATAAATCTATTTCCAGTGGAAATGCAGATAAAGCATTGCAGTCTATTTCCAGTCAACTTGATTATATTAAAAACGGTCGATACATACAAAGCAATCGTCCAAATTATTTGGTTGATTCTCACACCGATACTTTTGATGAAGCTACATATCAGGAAAGAAAAAATAAACCATATTTTCGGAAAGAAGAGTGGATTTGCAAACGTTGCAAAGGACAAGTATATAATTCTGTCGGAGAAATCATCGATTATCAGGTGCCTCTAAAACATTCGCAAAAATGCTCCGGTTTGGGAAAAGTTGATTTATTGTCACAGAATGGCAATGTCGCTTATTTGCTTGAAGTAAAGACGCGTGAGAACACAGAATCACCCCTTCGGGCAATCATGGAAATCTATACGTATTGGAAACAACTGGGAGGGAAGGAAGGGCGACACTTTGTGACTCACCACTCGGCACTGCGAAATGCAACTACACTGAAAAAAGGAATCGTACTTTTTGAGGGAAGCCGGATACACAAAAAACTGATGGAGCCTGATAATAAACCGCTGTGGACTCTTATGAGAGAACTGGAAGTGGAATGCTTTTTGGCAAAATCCACCGCCGGTGGAGATGATTTTATAGAAGATATTGTCGAATGCAAATTATAATCCATCGTGGTACGCATCAAATCGGTGGAATGGCAACGGAAATCCGTTCCGCCACAACCCGAATCCTGATAGATATGGGAGATGAGTTGAGTTTGGAGAAAGACTTCATTCCGGCACCTTTGTCTATCTCGGGGGTGACTGATTCTGACGGGAACTGTGCCGCAGTTTTATTCACTCATTATCACGGAGATCACATCGGTCAACTCAAAAATATCCGGGACGGAATACCATTGTATATGGGACCTCTTGCAAAAGATGTTCTTCTTGCAACATTGCCTAAAACATCTCTCTCTTTAAAGCAGCGGATTGAACAGGCAAATACTTTTGATCCGGGAAATAGTTTCCGCATCGGAGATTTTTTTATTACTCCGTTTTCCGTGGATCACTCTGCCTGTGATAGTTATATGTTTTTAATTGAATGTGACGGCAAGAGAATTTTGTATACAGGTGATTTCCGTCTCCACGGTTTCCGTGGAAAGGGGACTCCGAAATTTCTTGGCAGGTTGATGGATAAGATAGATGTCCTGATTATCGGGGGGACAACACTTTCCCGTACCGATACGCAACCAATGACAGAGATGGAGTTGCAGCAGATTGTCAGATTCTATATCGATCAGTACAAATATGTCTTTGTTCTCTGTTCCTCTACCAATGTGGAACGCATTTGTGCCATGTCAAAAGCTGTCCCCCGTGGCAAGTATTTTATCTGCGATGAATATCAAAGTAAACTACTTGAGTTGGTAGAGCAGCATTGGAGTGGGTATTCATCGCTTTACCGGAACATAAAAAAGACAATATACGGTGAGAATCTGTTGCCACGATTCCGGGAAAGAGGTTTTTTGATGACGGTGCGTAATAATGAAAATTTCCGGAAAATTATTCATCAGTTTCCGCCTGAAGAAAGCATTATTCTTTATTCCATGTGGGATGGTTACCGTACTGTTCCGGAGAGTACTATTTCAGATTTTTTAAATCTCGTCCGACAGTGGGAGCCGTTGCATACAAGCGGTCATGCTTCGGCGAAGGATATTCAATTGATCATTGAAAAGGTGAATCCGGATGTCATTATTCCCATCCATACCGACAACCCAGAAATGCTTCAAACAATTTACCCGGGTAGAAATGTGGTTGTATTGAACGACGGCGAGACGTTTACTGTCTGACCCTAAATGAATTGTAATGTAATTTACCACATTTAGCTGTTGAATTTTTTTTTGCGATAACATAAGCTGCTGCCGGAAATATCCTGAAAGCAACTTTTTCAATTTTATTCGATTTTAAGAAAATAAAGAAAATAATTTTTATTAGTTTAATTATCTCAATACTTGCAGGAAATATTTTTGTAAACGGGAATATAAAAAGGATTTTATTAGTGCCAAAAAATCATTATAAGATTTTCCGGTTTTTATTAAAACCTGGACTTTGGCCGGTTTTACAGTTTCCGGTGGAAAGTGTGTGCAATATTCGGCAAGGTTCTTCTTTTCCTTTATCATACAAAGTGTTATAAGCCGGTGTACTCCACCAAACTCTCTTTGAAGAAAATAAATTTTGTGGTATTCTTACAAAGGGGGATTACTATGAACATGACTATAACTGAAGCGCAAAAATTACTTGATAAATATGTAACCGGAAGTACACTCCGCCGGCATTGCCTTACAGTTTCTGCTGTTATGGGATACTGGGCAGAGCAGGAAGGTGAGGACAGTGAGTTTTGGCAGGTTACGGGGCTTCTCCACGACCTTGATTTTGAAAAATATCCTGAACAGCACTGTGTAAAGGTTAAGGAAATTCTTGAAAGCGAGCGGGATTCTTTTCCTGCTATCAGCGATGATCTTATCCACGCTATTCAAAGTCACGGCTGGAAATTATGCTGTGATGTGGAACCGGTTACCAGAATGGAAAAAGTTTTGTACACCATAGATGAATCGACCGGGCTTATTTTTGCCTGTGCCATGGCACGGCCTTCAAAAAGTGTTATGGACATGGAATTAAAATCCGTAACAAAAAAATTCAAAACTCCTGCCTTTGCAGCAGGCTGTAACCGGGACGTGATAAAAGAAGGCTCCCAAATGTTGGGAATGGAATTAAACGACGTAATTCTCCGTTGTCTTGAAGGAATGAGAGCCCGGCACGAAGAGCTGGGCGTATAAACTTCCGGTATATCAAAACTAGTTATGTTCTATAATTATACCGGATAACCAATGCGGGGTGTTGTTGTGGGAAAGTTGAGATTCATAACTCCGGAAGATGACAGAACTGCCTTGAGCGGGATTTACGAAGCAAGCTGGAAGCATTTTTACAAAAAATTGTTCCCATTCTTTTCTTGACTCAATTCCCAAAGGCTTTTGAGCTTCTAAAATTGATGAGCCAGGAAGAATACTTTTCTTGCCTTTTGTTGTATACTTGGAAACGAAAAACCTGTGGGGATTTGCAGTTTCGGAAAATTCAGGCCTGCCGACTTTCCGGATTGGAATGAAATCTATTCCATATACATTCTTCCCGGATATACAGGACAGGGATTCGGGAAGATGCTCCAAGACTTTTCTCTTGCCAAACTAAAAAAGGACGGAAAGCGCCGGAATTTATTTGTGGGTATTTAAAGAAAATTATTCCGCTAGGCACTTTTACGAAAAACAGGACTTTATTTCCACGGAGGAATTTTCCTCCAACACACTAGACGGAACAGCGCTTCCTGAGATTAAATACGTGTATAATTCGTTATTTTGATAAAAATTACAGCCGCATCTATCCTGATTTTTACAAACCGGGTGAATGGGTTCTGGATGCAAAGTACAAAAAAATAACAGGCGGAAAAATTGCCCGGGAAGACCTGTTTCAACTTATCTCCTATATGCACGTGATGAAAATCCCCCGGGGCGATTTTATTTTTCCACGGAACGAAAAAGAAAACGGTGCGGACGAAAACAAAACCTTTGAGCTTAAAGGTTTCGGCGGAACAATACAGACTTTCGGCTTGGAGATTCCTTTAAATCCACAGTCCCCGGAAGACTTCGCGGAAAAAATGCAGGAATCGGAAGCAGAGTTGATGGCGCGGATAAACTGAACGGTTTTCCGGCTGTAAAATCTTTTTAGGAAAACTTTCCGGAAGGATTTACAGGTGCGCCCAAACCACCCGTACCGGTTCGCCCAAAACGGCGGCGAATTCCTCCACAAACTCATCCGTCATGTCCCAAAGGTTCCAGAAGGTAAACCCGATCTGGCTGAATCCCCAGGGCGGCTCCGGAATATAATCCCGGATGTCAAAGCTTTCTCCGCAGCAGGGACAGGGAACCGGAGGGTTGCCTTCGCCGCTAAACCATGCTTCCGTCATATCGTAAAACTCTTCCCCGATATCTTCCCCGCAGCCGGAACAGACGGCAGACTCAAGGCCGCCTTCCAGATTGGTAAACACATTTTTTCCGTCAAACTGTTCGATGCAGAATCCATTTACGGCGAGGTTGTGATCCGGCTCAAAGCCGCTGATATGGGTATTCCCTTTTCGGGTTATCCGGCGGCCGCCGCCTTCGGAAAGAACGCAGTCGCTGATTTCGGCTTCTATCCACCCTTTTTCGATCATCCACGAGGTGATTCTTTTTCCCATCTGCTCCCGTTCCTCCGCTTCGATGAAGATCCTTTTCGGAACCAAAGTGGTGCTGCTGTCGCTCATCTGATTTTCTCCTGTTATTACTATAAAAATATATCGGTATTCGCTTTGTTACTCTCGTAAATTACTGAACAGAGACAGGAAATATTCCCGTAATTTTTTCTTTCTTTTGTAAAGAGGCAGCATTTTGGTACCGGCAGAAAAGCGGTTCATCCACCGGCTGTAAAAATCCAGACTGCGCTGCGCCTCTTCTTCTTTTGAATAGCGGTTGAGGTCTTTGGTGAAAGGATCAAAATCAATCACGGAACCGATCAGGCAGTTTCTCAGCTCCTCCGGCGGCGGGTACAGGGGGCGCAGCAGGTCGTGGACTTTGCCGTAATAAGCGGGAATCCGTTTCGCTTTCCGGTCGCCCAGATC
>JADIMM010000106.1 GCA_017694795.1 Candidatus Gallitreponema excrementavium | reverse complement strand
AGTAGTATCTTTATGTAACAAATCAGAAAAATCCTCATTCGGTGACAAAGGGCGGTGTTTTCCCTCAAGGGAAAATGCCGCCTTTTTTTATATTCCCACAAATTTATTAAAAAGATGGAGGAAAGAACGATGCAAAAGAAAAATGCGGGCATAGCCCGGAACTTTGCCTTAAAGGGACTGTTGCTTTTGGCAGCCCTCACTTTGAGTACAGGCTTTTTTGCCTGTAAAGTTGCCGTAGGCGGCGGGGAAGGGGGCAAAATTGAAAGCTACACCATAACCTATGTAAATGTAGAGGGGGCAACAAACGAAAACCCTGCAAGTTACAATGTGGAGACTGAAACCATAACCTTAAAAGACCCTGTAAAAACAGGATACACCTTTGCAGGCTGGTACATGGCAGAAGATTTTACCGGGAATGCTGTAACTGAAATTGTCCAAGGCACCACCGGGGATATAACCCTGTATGCCAAGTGGGTAAAAGAAGGGGATTACACCATAACCTATGTAAATGTAGAGGGGGCAACAAATGAGAACCCTGCTAGCTACAATGTAGAGACCGAGACCATAACCTTAAAAGACCCTGTAAAAACAGGATACGCCTTTGATGGCTGGTACAAGACAGAAGATTTTACCGGGGAAGCTGTAACGGAAATCACCCAAGGCTCCACCGGGAACATAACCCTGTATGCCAAGTGGATACTTCTACCGGAAATGGTGCTTGTTGCAGGGGGGACAGCCCCTCTGGGTGAAAGCGGAACAAAAGTAACCCTTTCTGATTTTTACATAGGAAAATACGAGGTAACTTTTGAAGAATATGAAAGTATCATGGTTGGAAATAAAAACGACATAGATATTTACGGTCCTTATGAGTCAAAAAGGGAACCTGCATGGACTGACCAATGGGAGTACACAATAGTGTATTGTAACAGACTAAGCATAAGCCAGGGACTGGAACCCTGCTATACAGTTAACGGTTCTACGAATCCCGATGATTGGGGAGGATATTCTTATCCTGAGTGGAATGTAGTTTGCGATTTTGATGCAAACGGCTACCGGCTGCCTACCGAGGCGGAATGGGAATACGCTGCCCGGGGAGGTCAGCCGGGGATTACAGCCGGCAGTTGGAACAATACATACAGCGGCAGCAACATAATAGACGATGTGGCGTGTTATTCTGAGAATTGTACTAATTTTGATGAATACGGGGAACATTATCCGGAAGAAGTAGGATTGAAAAACGCCAATGCCTTGGGACTTTATGATATGAGTGGCAATGCTATGGAATGGTGTTGGGACTGGGATAAAGAAATATTTCCGTATACTGGAACGGGTTCCGGCGAAATCAAAGATCCCACCGGACCGGAATCAGGAGCAGAAAGGGTAATCCGTGGCGGTTGTAGTGGTGCTGAAAAAGAACAATGTACGGTTTCATATAGAGATTATCATGGTAATAGTATTTACGAGGCAAATGGTGCTAACTACGGTTTCCGTGTTGTCCGCTCCATCAGGTAATGTAGTCAGCCGGTTGTACTGTGTTTTCTCTGGTTGCTCTGGCATCCTGAGAAAACCGCATGGGAATTTGCTGCGATAGTCCGGCGGGGCTGTGTACCCGACCGGCACTTTTGGCAATACCAGCCCGTCATCCCGGCTAAGCCGACAGGCGCATGGAGGAATCTTGTTTTTGCTTTGGAAAAGCAGGGGAAACTTCGCTTTTAAAAAAGCGTGAAAAGTCAAGGGAGAGGGGTTTTGGCATCGAAATACCCCCTGTCTTGTGCAAATTCCCTGTGCCAAAACTCCAGAATTCGGCTTTGCCGAATTCTGGGGACGGTTTGCCGGTTTCTTGTTTGTACTGCTTTTGCCGCTTTGGTAAAGCAGGGTAAAACTCTACTTTTTCAAAAGTAGTCAAATATAAGGGAGAGGGGAAACCAACGCTTTCGATGCGTAGGTTTCCCCTCTCCCTATTTATTTACCCGAAACTCATGGAGTTTCGGGCTGCTCCTAAAAATGCGGTGCATTTTCTTTACGGAGCAGTCTTGCACCGACCAGGGGAGCACCCCCGGACCCCCCAATGCCTTGCTATTCTTATTTGCAACCGGCAATCTGTCGGGCTTTGGCTTGGGGCGTTTGGTAAGGCAGGGCTTTTTAGATGCCAAAGCCGGTCATCCCGACCAACGTTTTGGCTGCCTTTGCAATCAGGTTTTGCCTAAGATACTGCGCTTTTCTTTGCAAAGGCACAAAGCTCAAGAATTCGGCGAAAGCCGAATTCTTGGGATTGTTTGCCGGTTTTCGCCTTGGAATGTTTTTCCGCCTTTGAAACCGGCAATTTGTGTCCCGAATTCAGCGCAAGCTGAATTCGGGGGCTTTGGCTTACGGCCTTTGGTAAGCCGGGGCTTTTTAGGTGCCAAAGCCTGATTCGTAGGCTTTGGCTCACGGCTTTTGATAAGGTATGGCTTTTTAGATGCCAAAGCCGGTCATTCCGACTAAGCCGAAGGCGCATGGAGGAATCTTGCAGGGTTTTGTAAAGTAGGATTGTCTTTATTCACAATTACGATAATGTTTTGTTCTCATCTGTAGTACTTTTGCCACCGCCTCAAGATGTCTCCACTCACTTCGTTCGGACGACATGACTGCTTTTGCCGCCTTTGCGACCGGGTTTTGCCAAAAAAAACAGCGTTTCTCTCTGCAAAGGCACAAAAGCTCAAGAATTCGGCGAAGCCGAATTCTTGGGATTGTTTGCCGGTTTCCGCCTTGGAATGTTTTTCCGCCTTTGAAACCGGCATTTTTTTTTCCCGAATTCAGCTCCGCTGAATTCGGGGCTTTGGCTCACGGCTTTTGATAAGGTATGGCTTTTTAGATGCCAAAGCGGGATTCGTAGGCTTTGGCTTGGGGCTTTTGGAAAGGCAAAGTTATTTGGGTGCCAAAGCCGGATTCGTAGGCTTGGGTTTATAAATTAGTAGCTGACTTTTCTTAAGATCCCCTCCATTGAGCCACCGCTTCCGATTTCGCCATAATAGATGCTGTTACCATCTGGGCTGAGTCTTATTATTAGACCGTCGTTTAACGCATTAGAAAAATCGTAAAGACTCCCCGTGCTAAATATAAATCCATTCCCTGTAAGTGTTACATCTGAATCACTACCGTAATCATATACCTCTAAAACAGCATCGTATTCTACTTTTTCTCCTGTGTAGTAATGAGTTTCTGTTAAGGTTCCTCTCCAACCACCTACAATACGACGAGGTTCATAAACCCTTGGCCACAGGCTTGTGTCCACACTGGAGCCGGAATTGCTGTTTTCCGTTGCCTGCTTACAGCCTGAAAATCCGATGGCGGCAAAAAAAACTGCCATAATACAAAAACATAAAGATATTCTTTTCATTTAATTTAACCTCCGTTTAAAAAGAATACTTTAAGATGACATTTTTTTTTTTTGTCAATGAAGAAGTTTTGTTTATTTGTATTGCTGAAAGGCTTTAAGCCTGTTTTGCAAGGTTTATCTTATTTCGACTATTTATAACCATATGAAAAATTTATCTTACTTTTGCCACAGC
Source organism: Candidatus Gallitreponema excrementavium (assembly GCA_017694795.1). Lineage (GTDB taxonomy): Bacteria > Spirochaetota > Spirochaetia > Treponematales > Treponemataceae > Gallitreponema > Gallitreponema excrementavium. The sequence continues at coordinate 34,210 of JADIMM010000106.1, read as the reverse complement.
CTTAAGATGTCTCCACTCGCTATCGCTCGGTCGACATGACTGCTTTTGCGTCTGGTAACTCCTGTTTTACCAACAGCCCTATGCAAAAGCTCCAGAATTCGGCTTTGCCGAATTCTGGGACTGTACCCAGGTTTTTTGTTTTGACCGTTTTGGCTGCCTTTGCAACCTTTGTTTGCCAAAGGCACTGCGTTTTTCTTTGCAAAGGCACAAAACTGCAAAAAGCTGCGCTTTTTGCGACTGTACGCCGGTTCTCACTTTGGAACTCGGCACGCTGTTCGTAGGCTTTGGCTCACGGCGTTTGGTAAGGTATGGCTTTTTAGATGCCAAAGCCGCCAATGGAACTCGGCGTTCTGATTAGCGAATTCAGCGTAAGCTGAATTCGTAGGCTTTGGCTTGGGGCGTTTGGTAAGGCAAAGTTATTTAGGTGCCAAAGTACCCCTGGATCCCTTGCCTTGCTTTTATTATTTGCAACCGGTAATCCGGGAGGAAATTTTCATTTTATTTCTTCCAGGTGGATTTATACCGGGGTGTCAAATAAAACTTTGTCCGGGGTAACTTTTGTATCAAAGGCTATGAGTTTTACGCCTTGTTCAAAGGCTTCTTTTAGGCTCAGGGCAAATTCCCTGTGGGTTTCGTAGTTTGGCATAAAGATTTTTGGGCCTTTCATCTGGATTACAAAGATTACTGCGGTTTCATAAGTTTTGCAGAGCCGGGTAAGCTCTTTTATGTGTTTTAAGCTTCTTTCTGTAGGGGCGTCGGGGAACATGGCAATTCCGTTTTTTTCAAGGGTGACTCCTTTTACCTCGATAATCATCTTGTGTTCCCGGTCTTTTTTGTCCAGGTATTCAAGGTAAAAGTCAAACCGGGATTTTCCGATGGAATACTCGGGTTTAAGATATTTTATCCTGTTAAAGTATCCGCTTTCTTTAATCCATTCTCCTGCGATTTTGTTTGGGGCCTGGGAATCCATGTTTATCAAAAGGGGAAAAACCGTACCGGGTTTATAGTTTTTTTTAATGGAATTTTCTTTTTGTGTTTTTTCCACGGCGATAAGGTCGAATAGGGTTTTTCTTTTGGGGTTTTTGCTTTGTTCCAGGTAGACTGAAGCCCCTTTTATAAGGAGTTCCCTGCATCTCCCTGTATTTTTTACATGGATTTTCTCGGTTTTTCCGTTTATTTCCACTTCTGCGATAAAGCGGTTTGGGCGGTTTATAAAGGTTCCCTGTAGGATTTTGCCGTATTTCATGGGCTTGATTATATATTTGTATTTTATTTTTGGAAACAGCCGGAAAATCAGCAGCCGGTTTTTTGGCGGTTTTACTGCTTTGTTTTAGCAGGATAAGTGTATTCCGGGATTTTTTAGGAGTTGGGGTGGCGGAAAACCCGGGTGGGTTTGGTGTTGTTTTGGGGCAGGTGTACCGGGGTCTTTTTGCCGGGTTTGGAGCCAGGGGAAGCCGCGTCTTTTGCTCTTTTTTTTTATTTTTTTAAGGTGCTTCCCCTCCTTAAAATTAAAAAAAAACACCTTTTTTAAGGCAGGTTTTTTATTGTTGCCATTATTTGTTTTTTTGGGTATTTTATTATGTGAATCTATAAAAAGATTTTATATGTAAATTCTTTTATAAACAGGAGAAATATAAAATGGCTAAACAGCTGCTTTTTACTGAAGATGCCAGAAAAAAACTGCTTTCTGGTGTTGAGCAAATTTCAAAAGCCGTAAAGGTGACACTTGGCCCAAAGGGAAGAAATGTTCTTCTTGATAAAAAATTCGGGGCTCCTACTGTAACTAAGGACGGGGTTTCTGTTGCCAGGGAAGTTGAGCTGGAAGATCCTTTTGAAAACATGGGTGCCCAGCTTCTTAAAGAAGTTGCTACTAAGACAAATGATGTTGCCGGAGACGGAACCACTACAGCTACTGTTCTTGCATATTCTATGGTTAGGGAAGGCTTGAAGGCTGTTACCGCCGGAATGACCCCTATTGAACTTAAAAGGGGTATGGACAAGGCTGTTTCTGTTGCAGTTGACGAGGTTATCAAGTCTGCCAAGGAAATCAAGGGATCTGACGAAGTTTCCCATGTTGCCTCTGTTTCTGCAAACAATGACCATGAAATCGGAGATATTCTTGCTGCTGCTATCGAAAAGGTAGGAAAAGACGGTGTAATTACTGTTGAAGAATCCAAGACTATGGAAACAACTACGGATTATGTTGAAGGTATGCAGTTTGACAGGGGGTATATTTCCTCTTATTTTGTAACTGACCGGGACAGAATGGAAACTGTTTTTGAGGATCCCTTTATTTTGATTCATGACAAGAAGATTTCCAATTTAAAGGATATGCTTCCTTTGCTGGAAAAAATTGCCCAGACTGGTAAGCCTCTCTTGATTATTGCCGAGGATGTTGATGCTGAAGCTCTTGCAACCCTGGTTGTAAACAATATCCGTGGTGTTCTTAAAACCTGTGCCGTAAAGGCTCCCGGTTTTGGTGACAGGAGAAAGGCCATGCTGGAGGATATTGCAATCCTTACTGGCGGACAGGTTATTTCCGAAGAAATCGGCTTGAAGCTTGAAAATACCGATTTGCCCCAGCTGGGACATGCCAAGAGTGTAAAAATTGACAAGGACAATACTACTATTATTGACGGAGCCGGAAAGGCAAAGGACATTAAGGACCGTGTTGCAGAGATTAAGGCCCAGATTGAGGCTTCTACCTCTGATTATGACACAGAAAAGCTCAAGGAGCGCCTTGCAAAGCTGGTTGGTGGTGTTGCCGTAATCAACATTGGGGCTGTTACCGAAGTTGAAATGAAGGAGAAGAAGCACCGTGTTGAAGACGCTCTTTCTGCAACCAGGGCTGCCCTTGAAGAAGGAATTGTTCCCGGGGGTGGAACAGCTCTTATTCAGGCTGCAAAGGCTCTTGACGCTTATGAGGGTGAACTTACCCAGGATGAAAGGGTTGGTTTCAATATCGTAAAGCGGGCTTTGGAAGAACCAATCCGCCAGATTGCAGAAAATGCGGGCCAGGACGGCGGTGTTATTGCCGAGCGGGCTAAAAACGAAAAGAAAGGTGTCGGTTTTGATGCTGCAAAGATGGAATGGACAGACATGGTAAAGGCCGGTATTATCGATCCTGCCAAGGTAACAAGATCTGCCCTTCAGAATGCTGCTTCTATTGCCGGGCTTTTGCTTACAACTGAGTGTGCAATTACAGATCTTCCTGAAAAGAATCCTCCTGCTGCCCCTATGGGTGACGGCGGAATGGGTGGAATGGGCGGAATGTATTAATTCCGGATTGAAACTTTCATACCTTTCATAAATCTGTAATGGATTTGCAAAGCTGCCCCTTGATTTTTGAGGCAGCTTTTTTATTTTTAAGGCAGGGTGTATTACTGCAAACCTGGTGGTTGTCTGCTGCTTAAAATCTGCTGTTTTTCCCGGGTTTTATTGTGCCGGAGGTGTTTTTGTTGCTTGGGGAAATTTCCTTTGTATCAACATGGCAAAGTTTACCGTGCCGGAACAGTTTATCCTTTTTGGTGAAAAACAATGCGGGAACCTCCAGGTTAAGACAGATTCTTTTTGTTACGCTTGTTAAAGTGAATAAAATTGAAAAAAAAACTACAAAAGCCTTGAAATTTAATTTCCCCGTATTGTAGTATAAAATATCTCCGGTAAAAAACGGATACCATTGAACCAGCCGGAATTCAGCCGGTCGCAGAAAATTTTTCTTTTTTTTTAAGGTAATAATCTGTATTTTTGAGTATTCCTGTTTTGTGTGAAAAGGAGATTTAGGGAGATTTTATGAAAAAGCAATTTTTATGGGTTTTAAGTTTATGTTTTTTTGCAGGGCTTGCTTACAGCCAGAGTCCTACAAACAGAGTTTCTTATGATCTTTTCAGGACAGATAAGGATTCTTTCCTTGATGTAAACCGTTACAGCGAAGTCCAGTTTGGAAAAAGGCTGTTTTCCGCAGGGTTTGGTTCCGGTAATTTCGGACTTGATTATGCCCAGTTTGCAGGAAAGTATTTTATAGGGACAAGGTTTGAAGGAAATATTGTTAACCTTGACAAAGTTGCTGTAAATGAAGGGAAAGACAGGCAAAACCGGTTGACTTCGGAAAACGAGTTAAATGTTTTGTTTGGATTTAATGACCAGAACAAAAATGCCCTCAGGTTTACTTTTGCAGAAGACATTGATGTGGACAAAACTTTAGTTTCCGCGGACAACACGGAATCTAAGGAAACAACTGTAAACACTCTTTTTTTGGGTCTGACTTGGGGGAATAGTTCTTTTCTTTGCGGTGCAGCTTTCAGACCTTGGGTAACTTTGGCAGATTCGGTTTCTTTTATAAAACTATCCGAAAAGTTCGGCAGTGATTTTGCAAGCATTGTGTCAGATTTTAGTAATCTGATTTTGTTTGCCGGGGGAGCAGAATGGGATTTATGGACTTCAGAGAATGCAGTGACAACCCTTATACTTGATAACATTTTCCAGGTTTCTGTTCCTGGGAAATATAAGGCTTCCGGTAAAAACGGTGACACTGAAATTAATCTGGAATGGGTGACAAAGCCAAAAAATATTTCCGACCAGTTTCATTTTGCTGTGAGGGATATACGCCCCATCATTGGAAATTTAACCCTGGCTTCCCAGGCAGGATTGGAATTTTCTTACGGGGTTTCAAATACGGGGTCGGATGTTGAAGTGCTAAAAGATAACAGTTCTATAAGCCTGCAACCCTATGGCTGTATTGCCCTTCAGTTTTCTCCTGTGGTGGATAAGCTTATGGGGACACTCGGGCTTAACTGTTTTGTCTTACAATGGACCAGGAATGATTCGGGGGGAAATGTAACAGAGGAACTTGAATCAGTTAATATTACTTTTTCCGGGGGACTCAACTTTAAACTGACCCCAAATCTTGAGATGGATACGGCTATAGTGGTGGACGGTGGTTTGGAGAGTAGTAATTCAATCAGTAACTGGAATTTTGCCTTTACATATAAGTACTGATTTACCGCCGGTTTTCCGGGCTGTACAGGAATTTTTAATAATGCCTGTTAGCAATGGGGCAATACTGGAAAGCGGGTTTATGCCCGCTTTTTTTATAAAATTCATTGTTTTTGGTTTCCCATGCTTTGGTCTTTACTTTTATATTTTATGTTTTTATTATTCTAGTAGGTGGAATCTTATTTTCCGGAAGGTTTTATGATTTTAGGAATTGTAACAGGAATTTCAGCTGTTTTTCTTATTCTGTCCTGGATTTTGATTTTAAGGTTAAAGTCCCTGCAATCTTATAAAAATTCAAGGCTGCACCACAGGATAAAAAATGATTTACAGCTTTTGGTAAGTATTCTGAATATCCAGGGGTCATTGGCCTCGGATTCCTCCGGTGACGGTTCCGTGGAAAAAAATCTTTCAAAGGCTGCTTCCCGGGTTGCTGTAATGGCTTTGATTCACCAGGCCATGCAGAAAAGCTCAAAACCGGGTTTTTTTGACGGAAGTTTTTTTGCCCGGGAACTGTGCAAATCCCTTTCCGGAAGATATCCCGGCATACCTTACCAGGTAAAAGGCTGTTTATTCCTTAAAGACGAAGAATCGGCAGTAACGGGACTTTTTATGAATGAAGTTATAGATAACGCCTTTAAATTCTACCGGTGTTTTGATGAAAGTCCTGCTTTTGAGGATACCGGAGTGGTAATCTCTCTTGAGGGAAATTCCGGGACGGAATGCAGGATTTCGGTTTCAAACCCCGGCGGGTATTTTGAGGAATCGTCTGTTCCGGACAAAACATCTGTACCGAACATGGGCTTGATGCTGGCAAGGACCCTTTCCGGACAGCTTAAGGGTAGTTTTAAAATAGAATCCTTAAAAAAACCGGAAGGTCAGGGATGCAAAAATACGGTAACTTTGGAATGGAAAAGTGCCGGACAGAACTGGTGATTTTTTTCTTTGTTTTTGTATTATGGATTTTATTAAGGGAGAATCTTTTTCTGCCGGTTAAAATATAATAACTTTGCTTTGGGGGTAATTGAATGAGCGGAGAAATTGTGGAAAGTTTTACTCTTGACCATAGAAAGGTAAAGGCTCCTTTTGTCAGAAAATGTTCTGTTGAAACAGGAAAAAACGGGGACAAGGTTTCAAAATTCGATTTACGGTTCGCCCAGCCTAATAAGGAAGAAGTTGAGTCTCCAGCCCTGCATACTTTGGAGCATATAATGGCCGGGGCAATGAGGAAAAAAATCCCTGAGATAATCGATGTTTCCCCTATGGGATGCAGGACAGGATTTTATCTTACAGTATGGGGGGAACCTTCTCCAAAAGAAATCGGGGAAGCCCTGGTTTACGCATTAAGGGAAGTTCTGGATGCTGAGGAAATACCTGCACAAAACGAAATTCAGTGCGGGAATTACCGTCTGCACTCATTGGAGGGTGCAAAAAAATGGGCAGAAAAAATTCTTGCCTCAAACAAAGATTTGACGGAAATTTTTTGATAAAAAGAGGATATTTTAATGCCGGAACAAATCACGAATTTTCATACCCATACATCTTTTTGCAAACACGCTGGAGGGCTTCCTGCTGATTATGCAGAGGCTGCTCTGAAAGACGGAAGGTGCAGAGCCTTGGGGTTTTCTGATCATGTGTGTTTTCCTGATGATGTGGAATGTACTTACAGGATGTTTTTTAACGAGATGCCGGAATATTGCTCCCTGGTTAATGAAATAAAAGGAAAATATCCCTTTGACATTTTTCTAGGTTTTGAGTGTGAATGGAGAAAGGATTATTCTTCCTGGTATAATGATTATTTACGAAAAGAGATGGGGGCCGATTATCTTGTTTTGGCAACCCATTGGTATGAAAAAAACGGTGAATTCCTGTTTTTTGACCAAATGGTTGACCGGAAAGATTTTACCGATTACTCCGGGCAGGTCATAGAAGCTATTGAGAGCGGATGCTTTGATTTTTTAGCCCATCCCGACATAATGATGATGTCCCATGATTCCTGGGATACGAATGCAAAGGACTGTCTTATTCCGGTTATTGAGGCTGCCGTTAAAGCGGGGCTTCCCTTGGAAATCAACGGTAACGGGATTGCCCGCCCGATGAAGGAAACTTCTTCCGGGCTCCGTTATATGTATCCTGTAAGGGAGTTTTGGAAAGAAGCCAAGGCTAGAAATGCCCTTGTTGTCTGCAATTCCGATGCCCATAGTCCCAAGGTGGTTATTTCCCAAGCGGTTATGGCAAGGCAGTTTGCAGAAGAAATGGGTATAAAGGTTTTGGACCGGCTTTCTTTTATGGACAGGTAGTCGTCCCCTTTGATATATCCTTATTGTTACACCCTGGCTTTAATCAGTTTTTTTTGTTCCAAGCTTTAATCCCTCTTTGGAATAGGGTTCTGGCAGCTTTTCCGGTTTTGCTTATTGAAAATTCTCCGGGTAGTCCCTCCGTTCCCTCCGGTCTTTTTCTATTTCGTTTATTTCACGGTTAAGGAAAACTGACAGAACTGTCCTAAGGACGACTATTCCTGCGAGAATTCCCAGCTCCATAAAACTTGGTTCGATAATTGTTTTAAGCACATCTGATGCAATGAGAATCTCAAGTCCGAATAAAAGGTATGTACCGAGATCTGCCCTCAAAACACGGATTCTTTGATATGAAAATTTTCCGGATATTCTCCTTATTTCGTTTTTGAGAAAAGAAAGAAATGACACAAGGGTTCCGTAAAGTACAACTACCATACTTACGCAGCCTGTGATAAATGCCAAGGTTTCCAAAATATGGACTACGGACAGGTTGTTTATCATTCTGTTTACCCTTTAATATGCTTTTATCCTATTCTACCACATTTTATAAAAGAAATGAAAAAAAGAATAAATCACTGAATTTATTTAGGCAACTTGAGAATTTTACCGGTCTTATTTTATTCTTCTGGTTTTAGGCCGGGAACCATGTACTGTGCCGGCAGCTTGCAGGGGCGTCCGTCTTTGTTTACGCAGGCCCAGGAAACCTGGGCTTCGCAGGCTGTTGTTCCGTCCTTTTTTATTATTTTCTGCCTGAATGTACCGCTTACAGCCCCAAGTTTTATTGGTTCGACTTCAATCTGTATTTCGTCGTCAAGAAAGCAGGATGCTTTGTAATAAATGTCTATGTGGGTTACATAAAGATAGTAGCCTGCGGCTATTATTCCGTGATAGTCAAATCCCACAGCATGGAGGTATTCCATTCTTCCGTATTCAAGGAGGTTAAGGTAAACAGCGTTGTTTACATGCCCGTAAGAATCACACTCATAGGAGCGGACTGTATGTTTTGCAATGTGTTTCATTCCCTGATTATATAATTATTTTGCGGGAAAAAAAAGGGTGGTTGTTTTTCTGTGTTGAATAAAAAGGCGATATGATGTAAAATGGTGATGTGAAAAGAAGAGTATATAACGATGGAATCTATATTTACTCATTTGTTCTAGAAGATTATTGAAATTTTTGCCGGCTTTTGCCGGTTTTTTTTTGCAGGGTTCAACAGAGTGTATAACTTTGAAGCCTTAACAGGTTTTCCCGGCAAAAATAAAAGGAGGGAACCTTTACGGTTTAGAAGTAAAGGCGTTGCTTTTGCTTCTTTCTTAGGGTTTATACGCCTGAGTCCCCGGAAAGATTTGAGAGGGTTGCAGATGAAAGACAACACTATTTTAGGGCCCCATGACAGACCGCCTCTGGTACGGTGGATACCCCTTAGTTTTCAGCATGTTTTTGCCATGTTTGGAGCCACGATTCTTGTTCCGTTATTGACAGGTTTGAGTCCTTCCACGGCACTTTTTACAGCCGGAACAGGAACTTTGATTTATATTCTTTTGACAAGTGCCAAAGTGCCTGCGTTTTTGGGGTCGTCCTTTGCCTTTATTCCGGCTTTAACCAGTATTTCCGAGGCTTACGGTATGCCTTCTGCAATGGGAGGAGCCTTTGCTGCCGGTATTTTTTATGCAATAGTTGCCGGGATAATCAAGATTTCCGGCAAGGGATGGCTTGATAAGGCTTTGCCTCCGGTGGTTATTGGATCCGTAATCATAGTAATCGGCTTGAATCTTGCCCCTACGGCAATGAAATCTGCCATGTATAATGGAGATACCTATTCTCTGGTTTATTTTTCCATAGCAATTGTTACCTTGGCCATAGCAATTATTGCCACTATTTTTTTAAAGGGTTTTTTTAACACAATTTCAATTCTTATAGGGTTGGTCGGCGGTTATCTCTTTACCCTTATTATGGGAGTGTTCTTTCCTGCCTACGATATTATTGATTTTACAATCGTTAAGGAAGCTTCCTGGCTTGGACTGCCTTTTATGCAGGTAAATGAGGAAGGAAAATATTTCTGGATGGTACCAAAATTTGAATTTATTCCCATAATAACCTTTATTATTGTTTCTTTGGCTACAATTTGTGAACATCTGGGGGACACACTGGTTACTTCCAGGGTTGTAGGTAAGGATTTTTATAAAGACCCGGGACTCCACAGAACTCTTTTGGGAGACGGTGTTGCTACGTCCTGGGCAGCCCTTTGGGGAGGCCCGCCTAATACCACTTACGGCGAAAATATCGGGGTTATGGCAATTACAAAGGTTTACAGTGTCTGGGTTATTGGCGGAGCTGCTGTAATAGCTGTTCTCCTTTCCTTTATCCAGAAATTCGGTGCAATAATACAGACTATTCCCGGGCCTGTAATGGGCGGCATTTCCATGCTTCTTTACGGTTTGATTGCTTCTAGTGGTTTAAGGACTATTGTCGAAAGCGGTGTAGACTACAAAGACAAGAGGAACCTTACAATTTCTTCTGTTATTCTCGTTATCGGAATCGGAGGAGGGACCCTCAAATTTGTCCTGGGAGAATCTTTTGAATTTTCTTTGGGAGGAGTTGCCCTGGCAACGGTAGTTGGTATTATTCTTAACCTTATTATTCCGGTTACAAAGTCTGAAGAATAAAAATTTTATAAAAAAGTCCCGGCTTTCCGGGGCTTTTTTGTTTTAAACTGATTCCGGGGTAATACTTTTGTTTCCGGTGAATTTCGTTTATAATAAAGTTGTTTTTTCTATAAAATAAAAGCAAAGGAATCTAAAATGAAAAAAATTGCCGTGGTTGCCGCAATGGAAGAAGAACTGGAAAAAATCCAGGCTTTAATGAAAAAAAAGAAAATATATAAAATATCCGGAAGAAAATTTATTAAAGGCAAATTTTCAGGTAAGACAATTGTTGCTGTAATTTGCGGCATTGGTAAGGTAAATTGTGCTGTTACAGTCCAGATTCTTATAGATAAATTTAAGGTAAAAAATATAATCCATACCGGCGTGGCAGGTGGTTTAAATCCGGTTTTAAAGCCTGGGGACATGGTTTTGGGGGAATATCTTGTCCAGCATGATTTTGACACCACTGTTTTTGGTGATTTGCCGGGGCTTATTCCAGGGCTTAATGTTGTAAAGATTCCCTCATCCAGGGATTTGACTGACAGTCTTGCCCTTGCCTGGGAAAAAGTTAAAGTCAAAAAAAACAACGGAAAAAATATTTCCCAGGTTTCCCTGATCAGGGGAATAATCGCTACCGGAGATCAGTTTATATCGGATACAGAGGTTGCGGGTAAAATAAGGAAAGTTTTTTCAGCAGATGCCTGCGAAATGGAGGGAGGGGCTTTGGCCCAGGTTTGTGCAATTAACGGTGTGGATTTTGCTGTCCTCAGGGCTATTTCTGATAATGGAACGACTGGTGCCAAAATGGATTATGAGGAATTTAAAAAGAACGCTGTTGAAATAACTTTTGAGGTTTTGCTGGAGTTTTTCCGGGGTTTGTAAAATTGATTGTCCCGCAGTTCCTGCCGGCACTATAAAACCGGCTTTGATTGTTTTGTAATTATTGACCCTGCACTGGTATTTTAATAAAATTAGATAGTTTAAAGAAAAGGATTTGGAAGATGATTGAATTACAAGGGTTGAACAAATTTTACGGAAATCTTCATCCTGTAAATAATATTTCACTTACAATTCCGGATAACTCCATATTCGGTATAATTGGAAAAAGCGGTGCAGGAAAATCCACTTTGGTGAGATTGATCAGCCTTCTGGAAAGGCCGGACAGCGGTGCTGTTTTGTATAACGGGGTTCATGTTGAAAACCTGGAGAAAAAAGCCCTTTTGGCACAGAGAAGAAAGCTGGGAATGATTTTTCAGAATTTCAATCTTTTTTCTTCCCGTAGTGCTTCCGGTAATGTTGCTTATCCTCTTGAAATAGCGGGGGTTCCTAAGGGTGTAATAAAGGAAAGGGTTGCAGAGCTTTTAAGCCTTGTCGGTCTTGAAGACAGGGGGGAGGCGAGGATCAGCACGCTTTCCGGGGGACAAAAGCAAAGGGTTGCCATAGCCAGGGCTTTGGCGAATAAGCCGGAAATTTTATTTTGCGACGAGGCTACCAGTGCCCTTGATCCCCAGACAACCCGCTCCATTCTTTCGTTGATAAAAGAAATCCAACAGAAAATGAATCTGACAGTTGTGATGATAACCCACCAGATGGAGGTTGTAAGGGACAGCTGCCAGTATGTGGCTGTTCTTGAGAACGGGGTTGTAATGGAACAGGGGACTGTTTCGGATATTTTTACCCATCCCCAGTCTCCTGTGACAAAGGATTTTCTTTCAAATCTTGCACCAATGGAAGACCCGGAAACATTAAAGCTTGTACGGTGGTCCGATGACGGTGGTGGATATATACTCCGTTTTCCGGGGGTACAGACAGGGGAACCGGTATTGAGCCGTATTGCCAAAAAGTTCAATGTTGAATTTAATATCAGGGCCGGTGGAATTCAAAATATAGACGGAATTCCTGTAGGAACGCTTTTGACTGATTTTTCAGGCCCCGAAGATGAAAAGGAAAAGGTCTTGAATTATCTGAAAGAGTCAGGAATCACTGTTGAAAAAAACACCATTTTGGAGGGAAAAAAATAGTATGAATTCAATGGAATGGAGTAAGGTTTTTACCTCCGTATCGTCAGCTACTTTGGAGACCATTTATATGGTGTTTTTTTCCACTGTCATTTCTCTTTTGTTGGGAATGCCTTTGGGGATAATTTTATCTGTTACAAATCCTGAAACAGGAATAAAACCCAAAAGGGTTTTGAATCAGGTTATAAGCAGAATTGTAAATATGCTGAGATCTTTCCCTTTTATAATTCTTATGATTCTGCTGATTCCATTTTCCAGGTTCATCTTGCAGACTGCAATCGGAACTGCACCTGCTGTGATTTCCCTCTCTATTGCAGCCGCACCTTTTGTTGCAAGAATTATCGAAACCTCCCTGAACGAGGTGAATCCGGGGGTTATTCAGGCTGCAAGGGCAATGGGGTCTACAAATCTCCAGATAATTTTTAAGGTAATGATTCCTGAGGCGCTGCCTTCATTGGTTTCCGGAGTTACTTTGACTATAATTAATTTAATCGGTTATTCTGCTATGGCCGGGGCAATCGGAGCCGGAGGACTTGGTGACCTGGCAATAAGAAACGGGTACCACCGGTATCAGCCCAGGGTTATGGTGATGACGGTAATTGTTATCATTCTTCTGGTTGAAATTGTCCAGTTTGTGGGTACTTTTCTTTCAAACAGAATGTTAAAAAACAGGTAAGTACAGGTTTTATCCTTTACTATATTTTATTTTCCGGATAAGGAGCCGAAAATGAAAAGATTGATGAAAATTTCAGTTGTTGTACTTTCTGTACTCCTTTTGGCTACAGGATGTACAAAAAAGGAAATTAGCGAGAACGAACTGGTTGTTGGTGCAACTCCGGAGCCTCATGCAGAGCTTTTGAATCTGATTGCCCCGGATTTGGAAGAGGCCGGTTACAAACTTACTGTAGTGGAATTTACAGATTATGTTATTCCCAACGAGGCGGTTTTGGCAGGGGAGCTGGATGCAAATTATTTCCAGCATTTGCCCTATATGGAGCAGTTTAATGCCGAAAGGAAGTCAGACCTTGTAAGTGCCGGCGGTATTCATATCGAACCTATTGCCTTGTATTCTTCAAAGTATTCTTCCATAGATGAATTCCCAGACGGGGCAAAGATTGCAATTCCCAATGACCCTACAAACGAAGGAAGGGCTCTTTTGTTGTTGCAGTCTAACGGGCTTATTAAGCTTGATGAAAAAAGCGGGCTTACGGCAACTCCTCTTGATATCGTGGAAAATCCCAAAAACCTGATGTTCAGTGAAATTGAAGCACCCTCTTTGCCGAGAATAATCCAGGATGTAGACGGGGCAATCATTAACGGGAATTATGCCCTTCCTGCCGGGTTTAATGCCAATAAGGACGGAATTTTAATCGAAGGGGCGGATTCTCCCTATGTAAATATTGTTGCCGTAAAGGCGGGGAATGAAAATCTTCCTAAAATACAGGCTCTAGTGGCAGCTTTAAAATCAGAAAAAGTAGCAAAGTATATTAAAGAGCGTTATCCCAACGGAGATGTAATTCCGGTCTTTTAAAAGAAAGAGATTCTGCGGTTTAAAAGGCATCCTAAAGGCTGTTGTTTTACGGCCTGGATGCCTTTTTTTATGGTAATCTCCCCGGTTTGGTTTTCCGTATCCCGTTGATATTTACCTGATTCTTGAATTCGGGATGTAGTTAAAATAGTGAGAAAATTATCTGAAGTGTGAATGTGCAAAGTCCTGGTACGGGACATTTCTTTTTGTGGGCATCGTCCTGTGGTGCAGGTTTAAAAAACCCCATGCTTACTTGCCCACTTGCCTTGCCTTTGGGAAAAAAACAAGGCTGTCCGGTTTTCCGGACAGCCTCTTGTTACGTTAATTTATTTCTTTTCTTCTTTTTTCCTGGAAGTTGTTTTTTTCTTTGTACCCTCCAGTACTCCTACTCCCCGGATCAACTGGTATAGACGGGCTTTTTGATATCCGGAATCCTTGTGGGCAAGGGCTATAAGCCTTGTAACTTTTTCAAGTTCTACAAGTTCCTTATCCCAGCTTGCAGCCGAATACTTTGTTGTCCGTTTACCTCCGCAAATACTGTAGAATACTTCCGCCATTCCAAACAGCTCTTCTGCGTTTTCTTTTCCGTACCAGACAACATCTTCATACATATTTACTCCAAGAGCCTTCCAGTTATTCGTATTATCAAAAATTTCGGAAACCAGATAAAGAGCCTTTTCTGATATGGAAAGATTTTTTATGGTTATGTCCGCTGTAGGAATAAGGCACTTGAAGATTTCAGTCTTATAGTAAGCTGCATCCCCTGCCATTCCCATTTGCTGTAGGACTTCCCGGAATTTTCTGTCCAGACACCAGTGTTCAAAGACAGAAAGGGAATCGGAACTTTCGGCCTTGTCTCCCAACAAATCTTTAAAGGAATTTATCAGTGCAAAGAAGAATGTGTACTCAAGCAGATATTCCTTTGTTTTCAAGAAATTCAGAACCTTTGTTAAAAGGGCGAGGCTTTCTTCCTTCATGCCTTTTTGGGTTTCAACGATTCCTGGTAGTTTTGAGAGTCTGGTAAGCTTTACAGCCAGATTTTCGAATACTTCTTCGTTGGACAGCATTTTTCCTGCTTTATCTACGTCGTAAACATTCTGGGCCCCGTAATCACCGTAAAGAAACTGCCTGAAGGTGTCAAAGAATTCAATCATTGGGGCTTTGATTGATTCAATGAATTTGGTAATGCTTCCGGCTTTTCCTGAATCCGGGAGAATACATGCCCTCAATTCTTTAAGGGTTTCAGGGTTTACGGCCTTTGCAAATGAAGCGTACAAGTCTTTTAAGTAAAGCTCCTGCAGGGCAATCTGGATGTCGTGTACCCCGCTTCCGTTCAGGACTTCGCAAAGGTGGCGGTAATACTGATGGTCGTCATCAAATACCTGGGTTATATCCATAAATACCTGGGATTGGTATCCTCCAAGGGAAACAAAGATTCCACGGTCATGTATTTCGGCACAGGAGCGGATAAACCAAAGATTTGATCTTTGTTCGTGAAGCAGACAGTATGCGTTAGGACTGCCGGACAAACCAAGTCCTTCGGCAAGATTCGAGGTTCTTATGCTTTTATTTCCGTTTCCGTCTTTTACAGCAAACCCGGTTGAATTCTTTACCCAGCCCGAAGTACTTTGATAGGCGTTGTTGTAAAGTACCAGTGCTGCTTCCGACCAGTTCCGGTTTGAATAGGCAAATACATTTTCGTTTACATAATTACCGTCCCAGAAATCATAGAAAAGGAAGTTTGTAATCTCGGCAAAAAGATATCTCTTCCGCATCAATGGGAAAATTTCCCTGTAATGCCTGTCAATAAGCCACTGGTTTTCTGTCTCGTTCCAGCAGGCTCTCCTGTATTCCATACCGTATTTTTCTTTAAAACCTTCAACCTGGCCATGTCCGAACATGGGAAGTCCTGGCATGGTAACCATGAGGGTACAGACTCCAAAGTACTTGTCGCCGTCACCGAACTGTACAACGGCTGTTTCCTCGTCCGGATTGTTCATAAAGTTGACAAAGCGTTTTAATACTTCCGGATCAAATTCCAAGGTGTTTTTTACTGTAGAACGGTACTTTGAATTTTCTTCCCGTTTAAGCATATTCATAAAAGCACTGTTGTAAACCCGGTGCATTCCCAAGGTTCTTACAAAGTATCCTTCCATCATCCAGAATGCTTCTGCCAAAAGAAGGGTATCAGGAACTTCCCTGGCACAGCGGTCAACAACTTCCCTCCAGAATTCTTCCGGGATTCTTCTTTCGAATTCTCCCCGGGAGATTGCGTGTTCAGAACGGCTGGCAATGTCACCTCCGCTGCCAGGTTCGGGATACCAGAGTCTCTGGATGTGTTTTTTTGCAAGTACCATTGCTGCGTCAAAACGGATAATCGGAAAATTTCTTGCCACATGAAGAATTTCCTGTATTACGGCTTCCCTGGCCTCCGGATTAAGGAAGTCAATCTGGGCTGTATCGTTCCAAGGCATTCCGGTTCCATCGTTACCGTGGTAAATGTACCTTGTATCCCCGGTACTGTTGTCCACCCGTTTAAATACAACTGCACAGTCGGATTTTGAATAGTAGTGGTCTTCAAGGTATACGGAGACCCTGCCGTCCTGGGAAAGGTTTTCCCCGTTGAAAGTATATCCGGGGAAAGGACAGTCCCTGACCTGTATAAACAAGTCAGGCCTTTCAACAACCCAGGCTGCGTCCATTCCGGTGTGGTTTGGAACCATGTCAGCCGCCATTCGTATTCCCCGCTGCCAGGCCCTGGTTCTCAGGTTGTTAAGAGCCTCCCAGCCTCCCATTTCGTTGGCAATGTCGTAATTTTTTAATGAATAGGCACTGGCCGCAGCATCAGGATTTCCACAAATCTGTTTGATACGGCAGCTGGCATAGGATCTTTCCCAGAGTCCTATAAGCCAAAGCCCGTTAAAGCCTCTTCTGGCAATTTCGTCCAATTCTTCATCAGGAATCTGATCCAGCCGCTTAATTTCGCGGTTATATTTTTTTGAAAGCTGATCAAGCCATACAAGGGTGCTTTTTGCAAGCATAACGACCTGAGGCATCCATGCCCGGTCAGGTGAAAACCTTTCGTACTCTTTTGATATGGAACCGTATTCGTAGGCATCCATGTCAATTCCGGCACCACCGGCTCCACCACCGGGAGCCCCGCCCCAGCCCGCCTTTGATTCTTCTTTTATCATGTCCAGACTGGTAAGCAGGCGTTTGAGCCAGTCTCCCAGGAAGAGCCCCCAGCGTTTTCTGATAAATTCCAGTTGTCCGGCAAGATCATAGGGACTGTTTCTGGCGGGAGCTCTGAGCATTGTAATAAGGTCTTCGTTATCAGGGCCAAAGGGCGGTTTCTTTGCAAAAAACTTTTCAATCTCCATCCAGACAGCGTTGTAAAAAACTTTTGGCTGGATGTTTTTGTCTTCAAATAGAATAAAGAATGGTTTGAAAGCCGGGTTTTCATTGGCGATTTTCAACATTATAAGCTCTTCTATAAGGGCTGCTTTGTTGGACTGGGTACCCTCGTTACCGTTCAGGTATTCTGCAGGGGAAAGCTTTCCTTCATAAACTTCTCTCGGAGGAAATTCTTTTATAAAGGAAAGAAGCAGGTTATCCACTTTTTCTGCTCCGAATTTTTCCTGAAGGACGGAAACGGCCTCTACCATAACACTGGAGTCTATCTGTTCCCTGTAAAGTGTACAGACATAGTGGAGAATCTCATCAATCAATCCCATGGCGTTTATGTGGCTTGCCTTTACAAATTCCTTGAGACCGATACGGTTATGCTCGTCATTTATTTTCTTTGCAAGTTCCCTTGCAGCCTTAAAGTCTGCAAGGATTACATTACCCCGGGAGGAAAACAGCTGGCTGGAAAAATTATACTTCCGCCGGGCTTCACCTGAAATGTGGAATTCCATGGTATGCTTATCTTTTATGGAATTGAACCTCTGGGGTTCAGTTTTTTTACCTGATGAATTTTTCTCAAGTTTCTTGAGCCTGATTTGTATTTCAATCCTGTCTTTTTCATTGTTCATATTTTTCTCCTTGAATTTTATTTTGATTTTTTCCAGTCTTAGATTCGGTTTTCAAATACCCTGCGGATACTGTCCGTAAGTTCCTGATTTTTAGTGAGAATCTCTAGATTGTCAGGAATCCTGTAAGTCCAGTTGAATGTATTGACGCTTCCTGGTTTGTTGATTCTTTCATCATCACTGGTCCAGCTGTAGTAATCGGGGATAAGATCTAATAAATCCTGAATTTGTACTATGCAGAACCTGCTGTTGGCATAGGAAAGGGTTTTGAGCACAAAGGCAGCAGCCTGTGGACAATACTCTCCGTTAAGGGCACTCTTTTGTGCCGGGGTTCCCCACATTCCCAAAATGTCATCTTTGCCGCCTTCGTCATTCCACCAGCCCCGTAATGTTGATGTGTCGTGAACAGCCGGGGTTACAACTGACAAAAGGGGGTGTTCTTCCAACCTGTACCAGGGTTGTCCCGGGGCGTTCCAGTTCCTGTTCCAACGGAGAACTTTTAAGCCGTGGATTTGCAAGTCATTCAGCACTCCGGGAACGCAGTCCGGATTTGCCCCAAGGTCTTCGGCACAAGGAATCATATCTGTGCAGGAAGTAAGAACTCCAAGAAGTTTCCTGGCTTGTTCTTCCCAAAGTTTTTGGGATTTGGCTCCTTTTTCATCAATAATATTTCTGAGGGTGTTTTTTTCCTGGTCGGAAAGGGAATTCCATGCTTTGGAATTCCGGTAACTCCAGATAGCTCTGTAAGTTCCGTCCCAGATTTTTACCAGAAGCCGGTCCCGCCACTGGTTAGCAAGCTCATTTTTTACAGGATCAGGAAGGTCTGTACTGTAAATGTCTTTTTCGCCTTTTATCGAGTCTTTAAAAAGCCATAATTCTTCCCCATTTAACCGCGATGCAACCTTATTAAGGCAGTTTACGGCTTCCTGATAATTTCCCTGCAATACATCCTGTACTGCACTTGTAGGGATGTGGGGAACTGATATCCATCTGAGCCTGTCTCCTGAAAAACCGGTTCTTTCCAGTTCTTCTGCTGTTATCGGGGCGCTTGGATCCGGATATCCGCAGTATCCCGTATAATCCCTTTCGGAAATTGCCCAGATTCTAAAAAATCCAAGGACATGGTCTATCCTGAAAGCCTGGTAATACTTTGAAGCTGTTTTAAGCCGGTTTTTCCACCACGAAAAGTCGTCTTCTGCCAGGTTTTTCCAGTTGTAAATAGGGAATCCCCAGTTCTGTCCCAAGGGGTTAAATCCGTCTGGCGGGCAGCCGGCCCTTAAATCGTCCCGGAAGTATCTGGGATATGCCCAGGCATCACAGGAGTCTTCATTCATCATTATTGGAATGTCGCCCTTAAGGATAATTCCTTTTTTCCTTATGTACTTTGCTGCTTCTGAAAACTGCAAATCCAGGTTGTACTGAATCCATGCGGAAAAAAGATTATCTGATTCCTTTTTTGAATCAGCCCATAATTCCATGATTTCTTTTTCTGAAAGTTTTTGGTCTTTCGGGGCCCATTCTTTCCATGAGGCTTCGTTGTACCTGGCTTTAAAGCCCATATAAACCGAGTAAAATTTAACCCAAGGGTTGTCTTTTATCCACTTTGTAAGATTTGCATCGGTTTTTATGGTAGGGTAATTTTTCTCAAAAATTTTCCTAAGTATCCCCAATTTTTCCTGCCTGACCTCTCTGTAACTGAACCGTTTTTCAGAATCGTACTTTTTCTTCAGGGATTTTATATCTCCCTCAAAGTCTTCGGAACCATTAACCGCTTTTAGGCTGATGTATATGGGGTGCAGGGCAAAGGCTGAAAGGGCACTGTAGGGGGAACTTTCTGTTCCTGTGTCATTTACCGGGAGAATCTGTATAAGGGAAATACCGGAAACAGAACAAAAATCCGCAAGTTTCTTTAAATCAAGAAATTCTCCTGTTCCACAGCTGTTTTTTGTCCTTAAAGCACCTACCGGGACCGCAATACCTGAATATTTATCTTTTAGTTCTTTCATATGGACTCCGTATTTATTGAATCAGGTTCTTTCTGAAACCGATAGAATATTATAAACCATAATTAAGATTTTAGGGAAATTTTATTAGAAAAATTCAGCATGAAAATTCACTGTGAGGAGAGCTTTAAAAGGCGGTTTTAAAATGATAAAAGTGAAGAATGCCGGATCAGGGAATTTTCCGCTTATATATCCTGGCTTTAGATGCCTGTGATGGGGTATAAGGGGAATTTGAATAAATCCTTTAGTCTTTCCATGGAAAAAACAGGTTCTTAAGCGTTCTTCGGCCCATTATCTCCCTGTCTTTTTCCAAAAGTACTTTCCATGGTACTGATTTTCTTGCCTTTGAAGGAGGAATATCCGGGTTTTCTTCCATCCAATCGTATTTATACATTCTTAATTTGTAGGCATTGTTTTGCGCAAGAATTATCCCCCCGAGCCCTGGTACAAGTGTTAGGAATATAATTGATATTGTTCCCAAAACCAGGGAATAAACAAACATGAAAAATGTAAAGGCCGGATTATCAATAAACAAAATAAAGGATTTTTTTAAGGATCTGAAAAATTTTTTCTCCATATTTGTTCTTACCGGTAGAAACCATTGCAAGGCCAGCATAAATACAAAAACCAGCCAGAACAGCAATCCGCCGATAAACCTGGAAACAATATCACCCATGTTAAAATAAAAGGGAATAACCCATAGGAGGATGACCAACAGTACTATTCCTAAAAATCCCAGGGCAACTCCGTGCAGCCAGGTTTCTTTTATTGAAATCCTGAAATCTTTAAATTCCGGTGTTTTATTATTTGAAATTTTGGAGGCAACGCCGGATAACCCCAGGGAATAAACAGCGGTGAACATTATTGTAAGGACCGTAAGAAGATAAAAAAAACCGGGGGAGTTAAGGGCAAAAGCCAAGCTCATAAGACCTGCATCTACAGCTATGAGTATAAAATTGTATAAAAATATTTTGAACAGATTATCCCATCCGTCAAACAGACATTTTTTTAGAAAGAATCCAATCATGATTTTATTGTACAAAATAAGTCTTGTTTGTTTCAAGGGTTTTTAAAAGGGCTTTGTGACATTTCGTGGTTGGGGAATTATGCAGTATTTTTTTGATATGTTATTGATTTGTATTGACTTTTATTATTCCGGGTTATAGATTTTATCACGAGAAGTGCTTCGGGGCAGGGTGAAAATCTTTGTTGATTCATTCCCTACCGGCGGTAAAAGTCCGCTAACGGTTCCGGTAGTCCGGTTCCGCCGATACGGTGAAATTCCGTAACCGACAGTAAAGTCTGGATGGAAGAAGTTATGCTTAATTTTCTTTTTGGAGAATCTTACCGGATTCTTTCCTTCCTCGGGGTTCCTTTATCTTAATTTTAGATTTTGGGGGACCAAATGAATTTCTTAAAAAAATTATTTTTGTTTCTTGTAGTTGCTTTCGTTTTTTCTTCCTGCAGCGAAGAAAGTTCTGATGGAAAGAAGAACATAGCAGTTTTTATTCCCGGTACTACTTCCGGTAGTCCGGTTTACAGAATGCTCGCCGAAGGGGTTCAGAAAGCTTGTGAGGAAACTTCTTTAGGAACGGCGGTAATCTCCGAGGCCGGGGTTAACCAGGCTGAATGGCCGGCAAAGCTTACAGCTCTTGCTGCTTCCGGGGAATTTGACTTGATAATTTCTGCCAATCCTTCCCTCCCTGAAATGTGCCATAGTATTTCTTCTTCTTTTCCTGGGCAGGATTTTATAATTCTCAACGGTTTTCTTTCCGGTGTGGAGAACATTGCAACGGTTCAATATAACCAAAGGGAACAGTCTTACCTTGCCGGTTATCTTGCAGGACTTCTTTCTGCCTCAAAAGATGAAAAATACAGCCGCGGGAATAATAAGATAGCTCTTATTGCAGCCCAGGAATATCCTGACATGAATAATATACTTCTTCCCGGTTACATAGAAGGGGCAAAGGCTGCCAATCCCCAGGTTGAATGTGTGTTTAAAGTGACCGGAAGTTGGAGCGACGCAGGTAAAGCTGCAGAAATTGCCTCTTCGTTGTACCGTTCCGGGGTTGATGTGATTTTGCCTATTTGCGGGGGAGGAAATCAAGGCGTTCTTTCTTCTGCCAAAGAGAACGGTTTTTTTGTTGTTTGGTTTGACGACTCCGGATATGATCTTGCCCCGGGCTATGTTGCCGGCAGTGCCATAATGGCCCAGGATAAACTTGCATACGAAGAAACGATAAAGTACCTTAATGGCGAGATTGAGTTTGGAACTTCCAGGATAGTTGGATGCAAAGAGGGCTTTATAGATTTTGATGACAAAAATCCCTTGTTTAAGGATTCTGTTTCGGAAGAAACTTATACAAAGTTTATGAAAGAATTGAATCGTTTAAGGAACGGGGATTTTTCTTTGCCGGTAAATAACTGATAAGGTTTGGCAGATGGTTTTATCCGTTGAAAACCTTGTAAAGCAGTATTCTCAAAACAGTAAGCCGGTTCTCAATAATGTTTCTTTGAATTTTGAGACCGGCAAGATTTACGGAATCTTAGGCGAAAACGGGGCCGGAAAATCAACCCTTGCAAATATTCTTTCCGGTTCTATTTTGCCCTCCGGAGGAAAAATAAGGATTGACGGAAAACCTGTGGTCTTTAATTCCCCAAAAGATGCCCTGAAAAACGGTATAGCAATAGTCAGGCAAAAACGGTGCATATCCCTTGAGGGTTATTTTTATGATAATGCAATGCTGGCTGCCAGAACGGTAAGTAAAAAAAAATTAGACAAACTTAGATCAGAGTTTGATGACTGTTTTGGTATTGAATTTAATTCGGGAAAACCTGTAGAGGATTATCCTGAAAAGGAACGGTTTTACCTTTCCTTGTTTTGTGAATTATGCCATGAACCGGATTTTATTATTTTGGATGAACCGGCTGCTTCCATAAATGAAAACTGGATTTCAAATTTTGAAAAAGGCTTGAAAAAACTTATTGGTTTGAGAAAAATTTGTATAATAATTATAACCCATAGTTTACCCCAGGCTGTGTCAGTTCCGGATATTTTATATATTCTGCGTAAATTTAATTCTCCTGTTATTTTGAAAGAAAAGGTAACAGTAGAAAAATTGCTGGAAATTCTTTCTCCTGCTTCAAATGAAAATGAAAATGAAAACTCCTGTTTAAGTGATTCCGGAATCAGTACTGATAATGATTTGGAAACGGAAAAAAACGGGGATATTTCTTCACCTGTAAAAAAAAGACAAAATAATTTTTTTATTAATAGCGTATTTATTAGGCTTACAAATAAGATTTTTTCTTTCATTAATAACAAATGTGAACAATCAAAACCGGGCCAGTCCCTTTCCGCAGAAATTAAAGAAGATTATAAAAGTGTTTTAGAAGTAAAAAATCTTGTTTCAGAATATTTAAAGGATATTTCTTTTTCCGTCCTGAAAAATGAAATAGTTTTAATTTCAGGAATGGAAGAAGACGGAATTATTGACTTGGAAAAAATTTTATTGGGACTTAAAAAGGCGGAAAATGGTTCTGTTTTTATAAACGGGCAACTGATAAAACAGGGCAGACCGGATTTATTGAGGGAAAATAAGGCCGCCCTTATTTCATCAGAGCCTTTTGTTTTTGGCTCAAACGAAAATCTTACAATAAGGGAGCTTGTAAGCGGAAAGATGTTATTTGATTCCGGTTTTTTTTATCCTCCTTTTGAGATGGATTCAAGGGTGAAAAAGATAATCGAAAAAGAAAAGTTCCCAAATGCTGTTTTTCCCGGACAACTGGTTTCTGTTCTTTCCGGGGGAATGACCCAACGGTTGATTTTGGCAAGGGAATTGTCCGGGGAAATAAGCCTTGCCGTTTTATGTGAGCCGGATAATGGAATAGACAGGGCGAGCTTAAAAAGGTTGTTCGGGATTTTGGAAAATAAAATAGTTTTAAATTCTTCTGTCCTGATTTTAACCAAAAATCCCCATTTATATAAAAACAAAAATTATAAAAAAGGATCCTTGCATTCTGGTGAGTTCGGGTGGTGTGATGAAGACAAAAAAAAATAAAATATTTGTTTCAATGATTTGTTTTTCCTGCGGGATTATTTTTTGTTTTATTTTGCTGCTTCTGGATTTTTTTTACAGGCCGGATTCTTCCGGTATGTCATTTGGTAAGAGACTGTTTGTTTTTTTTGTGCAACCTTGGTCTTCCGGATTTTATATTGGAAATTCTTTTAACACTTTCTTTCTTTTTTTACTTTCTGGTCTTGCAGCTCTTTTCCCTTTGATAACCGGCAGCATAAACATTGGAGGGGAAGGGCAGGTTTATACCGGTGGTTTATTAACGGCAGTTTTGCTTACCCATATTCCTCTTTCCAATAGTTTTTTAGGTTTACTTATTACCTGTATTCTGGTGATTTTAGTAACCGGATTTATCGGTTTGATCTCCGGCATATTAAAAGAATCTTTGGATTTACCTGAAATACTCTCCACTTATTTGATTTCTTTAATATTGATTTATTTGTGTGATTATTTGATAATAGGGCCTTTTAAAAGTTCCGGCAATTTGATTGCTACAGAACATATTCCGGAAATTTTTAGGTTTGGAAAAATCTTTCCTCCATCAAGTTTGAATTACAGTCTTATTTTTATTATTCTCATTTATGTTTTTGCCTTGATTTTTTTCTATGTCACATCAAAAGGGAGACAGTTTTTAATTGTCGGAAAGAGCCGTCCATTTTCAGAGCTTCAGGGGTTCAGGCCTGAAAATGTGGTGAAATCCGGTTTATTTGTTTCAGCTGCACTTTACGGCATGGTTGGTTTTTTTGCGGTTACCGGAACATATTATACCTGTTACCAGGGTTTTTATTCTTCCTTAGGTTGGAACGGATTAAGTACAGCCTTATTGGGGGGAATAAATATTTGGGGCTTAATTCCCGGGGCTTTGATTTTTTCCTGTCTAAAAGTAGGTATAGAAAACACAGCCCTTTTTGGTGTTTTGAATTTTGATACAGGATATTTGGTTCAGGGAGTTGTTTTGCTTTTGTTGTCCCTGGGGTATTATAAAAAATCAGAAGAATCCGGACAATCAAGTGAAAAAGATAAAAAGAAAAAATCCAAATTCTGGATTTGGGAGTAGTTTTAACAATGGATTATATATACTTATTTAATTTTACATCACTTTTGTTTTTTATTATTGCTGCCCTTATTTCACAAAAAGCCGGTATGCTGGCACTTTTTTTGGAGGGTTGCGGTGTATTGGGGGCTTTGTTTAATCTCATGTTCTATGAATTGACAGGAAGCATGGTTTTTAGTTTAGTGATTGCATCTTTGATTCTCGGTGTTATGTCCGGCACCGTGGCTTGGGTTACCTTAAAATCAAAGGGGGACTGTATGTTTTCCGGTCTGGCATTAAACCTTGTTTTTACGGGACTGGCAGGATTTTTGGCAAAGCTTTTTTATGGCTCCCATGAAATAATCTACTATAATTATGATTCTGAACTATCGGTAATTATTATGATTTTATCCTTTGTTTTGGGTACGACTTTGGTTGGTGTAATAGAATATTTTTTTCATGAAACACTACATGGAATTGCATTTAGACTGTGCGGCAAAGACAGCGAGTTTTTGATAAACGAAGGATATAATGTTTTTGGAATGAAAGTATTTTCCTGGTTTGCCTCCGGATTTTTTGCTTCCCTTGCTGGTATTTTGCTGTCTATTCAGGTAGATGCCTATATACCCGGACTTACAAGCGGAAGAGGTTGGATCGCCCTAATCATTATTTTCCTTGGTTTGGAAGATATGGTGCTTTCGACCTTTTGGGCTATTATAATTTTCGGTTTGCAATTAGTGTTGTCATTGTTTGACATATCTGTTTATGATGAAAATACAGGATTTTCATCTCTGATGATTTCTCTGCCTTATGTATTCTGTTTTGTTGCTTTTGTTATTATTTCGGTATTCAGGAAACTTAAAAACAGAAATGTAAAAAATAAAATTATCTGACAAAATAAGTTGCAGAGCATTTTGTGTCGCTTGAAATAACTTCAATGCTGTGTTTTCCGGTTTCCAGGGGGAGAAGGCAGTTGTATGGAAAATTGTATTCTCCGATGAAAACTCCGTCGTAGTAAACCAGAATAGGTTCTTTGTTTCCGCCGGTTATTGAAAGAGGAATCCCTCTTTTTTCAATAGGGACAGACATATCCAGAAGATAAACCTCTCCGGTTTTAGGCATTTCCAAAGAAAGAGGTTTTGAGCCGTAATTTATTTCTGCAGGATTTTTATACATTTTATTCCACTGGTCGTACTCGGCAGGAAGAACAGTAACGGTTTGATTTCCATCTTTTTGATGCCAGTCGCATTCGTCTTCCATTCCGTTTACAGGTATATATTCATAAAATGTTCCCGGACAGTTTACTGTTTTAAGTTTTCCCGAAAGGGTACAAACAGGCTGTTTCTTCCAGTTTTCTGGTTCGGGAAAGTTTTTGCCGTAGCTTGCAGGGGGTTCCGATTTTTCAAAAAAAGTGAGGAGCTCTTTTACAACTGCTGCCGGCATTGAACTTCCTGTAGTTCCCTGTACTGTTTCCCCGGAAAAATTTCCCATCCAGACTCCCACTGTGTAATTCATGGAGGCCCCCAGAGCCGTTATGCTTTGGAATTGATTTGCCGTGCCGGTTTTAAAAATACTGGGAAACTCTGTGTCAAAGTTTGTGACAAAACCGAATCCGGTTACCCTTGAGCTTTTATCAGAAAGGATTTTTGCTATTATTCTGGCCGTATCCTGATTAAAAATTTTTTCCACTGCAATACCCTCGGTTTTTCGTTTTGCGGCTTCTTCTGAATTATAAACCGGAGAAATATACTTTCCGTCCCGGGTAAAAACACTGAATGCAGTTGTAATATCCAGAAGCCTTACCGGGGTATTTCCCAGTGCAATGCCCAGTCCGCTTTCCCGGGATTTTTCTTCTACAGACTCAAAATTCAGTTTTTTTAAAGTTTCAACATATTCTACGATTCCAATTTGGTTAAGAAGATATACTGCCGGAATATTAAGGGAGGAAGCAAGGGCTGTTCTTAATCTTACAGGACCATTGAATTTATTATTAAAGTTCTCAGGGCCGTAAACTTCGTGGGTTCCGAAAATTGTGGGAATATCGGGAAGTATTGAATTTGGTTTAAATCCTTTTTCCAGGGCAAGACAGTATAGAAAGGGTTTCAGGCTGCTTCCGGGCTGGTTGAA
This sequence comes from Candidatus Gallitreponema excrementavium, assembly GCA_017694795.1. Classification (GTDB taxonomy): domain Bacteria; phylum Spirochaetota; class Spirochaetia; order Treponematales; family Treponemataceae; genus Gallitreponema; species Gallitreponema excrementavium. The sequence goes on along the minus strand of JADIMM010000106.1, from coordinate 7,460 downwards.
AACTGTAACTCCGTCAATCTGTCCGTTGGTGGAAGAATCATAAAAATTTCCGCTGCCAATCCAAATAAGGATTTCACCAGTCCGGTTATCCATTGCAAAAACCGCCCCGTTACTGAGTCTGTGGCCGGATACTTTTTGAAGTGCCATGTTAAGAAGTTTTTCACCTGTCTTTTGGGCAGAAAGACTTAGAGTGAGTTTATAGTCCGGGGGATATTCCTCTTTTTTGGTTTTGTATTCTGTTAAAATCCTTGTAATCAGGTGGGGAAACTCAAAAGGAATGTTATAGCTGGAGGCAGATTTTGCAGTTGCTAAAAAATCTTCTTCGGTATATTCCTGAATCAATATTCCGGAGTTCTTGTTTCCGGTTGAGCCGGAATTTCCGGGAGAGTTTAGATCTTCCTTGATTGATTTATATAACCTGTAGGCCGCTTTTCCGTTGGCTTCAGGATTTTCCAGTGGTGAGTAAAGATTGGGTCTCCGGGGAATTGTAACAAGGCACAGGAATTCCTTAAGGTTGAGTAAATTGAGAGGTTTGGAAAAGAATTTTCTTGAAGCAGACTGGAAGCCTTCAGTTCTGAATCCGAAAGGAACTGAATTTATATACATTTCCAGAATTTCAGTTTTTGAAAACCGCATTTCAAGTCTTATGGCATTAAGGGCTTCCTGGATTTTATCCCAAATGTTTCTGTTTACGGCGGTTTTGCCGGAAATAATTCTTGCAAGCTGCATGGTTATTGTTGAGGCCCCGCTGGTAGTTTCTCCGGACTTGATATTCTGTAATAAGGCCCTCAATATGGCTTTAAAATCAACACCGTTGTGGGAAAAAAATCTTTTATCTTCGCTTTCCAAAAGAACAAATATAAAGTCCTTGTTAAAATTTTTTATTGGGTAAAATTCCCTTTGTATGCCATCATCAACATAGGCTATGTGGCACAGATTGTCTGCCCTGTCATAAAATCTTGTACTCCAGTCTCTGTTCCTGAATGAGGAAAGGTCTTTGTATGGAAAAAATCTTAAGAGCAGGAATCCTGCCATAACCACAATAATTAAAATTATAAAAATCTTTACTGCTGTATTTTTTACTGCCGTTTTTAGAAAGTTTTTTAGTTTTTCAAAAAATTTTTTCATACCTGAATCATTATAGTTTTTTTTTCATGATTGTACACTACGGAGAATGTGGTTTTAAAACGAACCGGATTTTTAAGGTTTTTGCCGGGTTTGCCGCTTTCCCGGAGATTTTTATAAAAGGATAACAGGGTTTAGTTTGGCAGATTTCCTTGATATAAAAAAAGGGGGCGGTTTTCCCCCAATCCGGAAAACCGCCCCCTGTGACTTTCAAAAATTTTGATTTATTTGCTATTTGATTGTAAACAGCCTGCCCTCAGTTCTTCCGAAAATCTCCGGTTCGTACATACATTCTGCTGTTACAGGCTGGACCGGATATACACCCCGTCTTGTGGCCCGTATTGTGAATGTAAGGCTTGTTTGCCCGTAATCAAATTTATCCCAGAAATACTGGATTTCGTTATCAAAAATGTATTTATTATCAGGATAATTCCAGTATCCGGAACCAGAGGATTTGACTGACGAAACCGCATTTGCCGAGGTTGTTGCGTAACTTGAGTCGAGGATTTCACAGCCGGAAGGTATCGGAACCCTTAAGGCAAGAAAATCCCTGCTGTGGGGGGAATCCACATTTACCGTTACCTTGTACATTTTTCCACTGACAAGCTCTGATTCTACAATTTCGTCAGTTTCCAAATCCCGGATTTCATAAAAAAGGCTTATTCCCATATCTTTTGCCTTGTAGTTTTCTGCCGGAACTGCATACCTCAACTTTGTTGTATAAAGGAGTGAACCTTTACCATCTTTTTCAAAGGTAAGATTAAAGGGTTCGTTTTCTTTTATATTTTTAAGTTCTTCTCCCTGGTATTCCATGGATTTTGAAATTCTCGTATCACTTAAACCCTTAAATACATGGCTTAAAATTTCATTTTTATTTATATACAAAGAACCTTTAAAATCCGTATCAGCAAGCTGGGCCTTTGTTATCAGTGTGTCCACGGCTTCAAAAACTTTGAAAGTGCCGGCTGTATTGCTCCAGTAACCATTTAAGGTTTTGCGTTCTGATAAAAGCGTATGGAAGATTCTGTTTACATTTTCATCATCAGGATCAAGGCTTACCAAAAGTTGCATCATATTTGCCAGGGTTGTACTTACAGAATAAAAATAGTTTTTTGATTCAATAAGTGCATCTGTTTCAATTCCCTGTGCAGTTGGGACTATGGCCCTCTCAATTTTTTTTGCCAGGGTTTTTGCATCTTTCTGGTTTCCCATATTAAGCATTATGAGTCCTGCCATGGCTGTTTCTTCCATACCGGTTTCTTTTTTCAGTCCGTATTCAGAAATTTCCCCTGACTGTGGAATGTATCTTCCTGTAAGTGAAAGTACATAGGCTTCATAAAGTTTATTTTTTGAATCGCTTTCAAAGGAGCGGTTCTGATAATCCGATTGAACCCAGTCCATGAGCCTGCCGTAAACTTTTTCATCAATATCGCAGATATTCTTTTTCTTTATGAGGGCAAAAATATGTGCAATCCGGTTTGTAACAAAGGTGTTTTTGCTGGTTCCATCCGGCCAATAGGGGAAACTTCCGTCCGAAAGCTGTGACTTATACCATTCCTTTATTTCGGTTTCTATTACTTTTTGGGGATTTTCAACTTCGGAATCCAGCCCCAGTTCTTTTATGTAATCTCCAAAAAGTACCAGGGGCAGTATTGCCGCAGACCTTTGTTCAAGGCATCCGTAAGGGTAGTGAAAGGTATAATCCGCTGCTTCTTTAAGTGAAGAAAGCTTTGAGCTTTCCAGTGTAACTTCCAGATTTCCTTCCCTGGAATCGGCTGCAGGAAGAATAATCCTTTCTGTGGCTGTCCCCTTTTTTTTTGAGCTGTCGATTTGGCCTATTGTTGTTACCGTTTCATAAACATTGGGTTTTTCGATAATCAGGGGATAGGTTATTTTTTCGTTAAGTACATCGGATAAAACCGTAAATTCTATTTTGATCTGGCCTTCCTTTACTGCCCCAATGTCAAAATAAACGGGAAGGGTTTCCCCTGAATTAACGGTTATCCTGTTGCGGCTTACTCCGTCTATAAAGGCTTCCCCTCCTTGGATTATTTTACCTCCGGTTATTTCTTCAAAGGGGCTTACTTCTATTTCTACGGAAATTTCGTGGGCATCCTTGTCAAGGTTTGTAATTAAGACTCCGGCTTCCGCTGTGTCTCTGATCCGCAGCCTTCTGGGAAGAACTTCCCTTACATTTACCGGATTCTGCACTCCCAGTTCCTGTTCCTGTCTTGCAAATTCATTTCCGCTGACTCCGATAACTGTTACACGGTAGGTTGTAAGGTTATCAGGCAAAGTAAACTGAACCGTGGCCTTTCCATCCTTGCCGGTTATTATTCCGGGTTTGAAAACCGCCGTGGGATTAAAGTCTGTTCTTTCGTCGTCCAGTTTTCCGGTTTGGGAAGCGTCTCCTCCTGCAAGATTTTTTATGTCATAGGTAACCGGGTCAGTTATGTAAGTGTAACTGCTTCCTCCTGAAACAAAGAGGGGAAATTTCCCGGGATTATAAAAGAATTCTATCGGGTCTGGAACCCTGTAATTTATCAGGTCCAAAACGCCCCGGTCTACTGCCAAAAGAATAAGCTCTGCATTTTCAATAGGCTTTCCGTCTTTTGTGGCAGTCAAATCCATTGTTACAGTTTCCCCAGGTCTGTAAACTTTTTTATCCGATTCGGCTTTTATGTTAAAAGATTTTACATATGGGTTTACATTTATTGCAGTAATTCCAAAATATTCTTTTGGTTTATCAAGATCTGTTTCCCCGTATTTGTGTACCGGTTCTCCTGATCTTACGGAATAAGAACATACTGAAACATAAACTACGGGGGTATAGTTTCTGGCAATAGGAATTTCAAACGTATTTATGGAACCGTCAAAATGTTTTATTTCTGTTGAGAAAATTCCTTCCCGTTCCACGGTGATTAAATAGTCACCTTCAGGTAAGGGGCTTTGCATTATTATTTCTGCCTTGTCCCCCGGATTGTAAATGTCTTGGGAGGGATAAAGCATAATGTCTTTTTCGGGCATCATGTAGTACCCTGAACCGGTTACAAAAAAGGAGAGCTCGGTTTTTGTCTTACGGTTGTTTTTATCAAAGGCATAAACCGAAAGGGTATATTCTCCGCTCTTTTCGGGCGTAAAAGGAATGTTTCCCGAAATGTCCAGTTTGAGTTTGCCGGTTGCCTCGGTAACATTATTTCTTGTGTAGCTTGTGAAAACATTTCCGTTTACACCGGTTCTCAGGGTTTCGGTGTAATCGGTTCTTGTAATTTCGTAGTACAGTTCCGTGTTTTTTGAACCAAGCTGTTTTTTATCCTTTAGCCTGTTTCCCCGGGTATCGGCCAGAATGTATTCAAATTTGAATTCTTTACCTTTACTGATGGTATTATATCTTCTGCCTTTTAATCCGATGTAGAATGATGCCGGGTGCACTGTTACAGAATTTCCTGTACCGATTTGCTGGTTTGAAGAATCCGTAACATCTGTCCACATGCTGTAAACATAGGTTCCGCCGTCTTCGTCCCCGTCATCAGTACTTAAAGAGAGGGTAACTGTTCCGTTTCCGTCAAGCTGTCCGTTGTCTGTGGTTATTAATTTTCTGCCCTGGTAATTGTTTATTCCAAACCTGTATCCCTTGGTTTCCTGGGTTTGTGGCGAGAAATAACTGGGGGCTTTGTACCATGATGTGCTGTATTCCGCACTTCCTAAGGCTCCTCCGGCAAGATAAGAAGCTGTTACCGGAATTGAAATTGTGTCACCCTTTATACATCCTGGTCCGTTGGAAATTGTTTCCGGAAGCTTTGAGGTAACCTGGAATTTCAGTCTCTCAAAAAAACCTATTTTTACCGGAATCGACGCCGTGCTGTAAGATTTAGAAGAAACATAAACTTCAAGATTATAATAGTCAGGATCCAACTCATCAGGAACTTTTATTTCACCACTGAAAGAACCGGATTCGTTTGTAATTAGTTTTTCTTCATATATTACATCCCCATCCCAGGATGGTTCCGATAGTTTTATAGTTAGTTCTTGTTCTCCCGCAGGGGTATAAATTCCGCACTGCAAGTCCATCCAAATTCCGCTGTAACTTAAAGTTTCCCCGGGTTTATAAAGCCCCCTGTCTGTAAACAGAAAAACCTCCGGTTGTTTTTCGATTGAATAGACTAAATTTCTGTAATCGACACCTCCCCGCCAGGGATTGTGGGAATTTGGTTCAAAGAAAACCTTGTCGGATTCATCCTTGGTTTCTACCGCAACAATGTAAGAGTGATAATCTTCCATGGCATCCACAAGACCTGCCGTGGTGTCCAATATTGCAATACCGTTGGAGTCCGTGCAGCCTTTGGTATAGGAAAAGTATTCGGCTATATCGGTTAAAGGGGATGCTTCCCTTGCCTTTTCATAATCCACAAGATATACATTTGCACCTTCTACCGGTTCTCCGTTGGAGAGTTTGTTTACCCAGACAACGCTTTTGTTTATTCCTGTCCTTACAGTTACACCCAAATCGGTTACCTGTATCTTTCTTGTTTCGCTGTAAGTATCCTCAGATGTTTTTAACTCTTTTGTTTTCCAGTCATAGTATTTGTATGTATAGGGGGCTTCAACATCTATTGCGACAAAGCCTTTTAAAGATTCATTTAAATAGGGGCTGAAATCCACCTCTTCAATGTATCTCTTGTTTTTTTCTCCTGCAGGCAGATTTTTCCCTGAATCATAATCTTGTACATCTAAATATCTTGAAAAGGGATTCTCAATGCTTGCAATATAGTATGTTCCGTCTCTCGGAATATTCTGGTAATCGATAAGAACTTTGGGTGGAAATTCTGCTTCCAAGAGGGAAAAATAAGACCCGGTAACATTAACAAAACTGGCTCCGTCAGGTACTTTGACGGGGATTATTTCCCTGTTTCCCAGGGACTGGCCGTAAATATCTTGGAAATCCTTTTCCAGGATAATGTTGTATTCCCAGTCAAATTCCACCGGAAGTCCGTAAACTGTAAAAGAATTTCCTCCAAAGAATCTTATGTTATCTTCCGTTATTTCCATAGCCGGCTCAGTCCGGATGTTTTTTAGGATGCTTTCCAGTGTTACCGGCTGGTTCATGGTTATTGTTACAGGGTTGGAAATTATACCGTATGTTTCACCCTCCCTGCTTTCCCGGAATTCAAAGGGTTTTAATGTGGTAAAGGAAAGTTTTTGGTCTTTTGTTCTTCCGAGTTTTCCCTTATAGGAGACAGCCCCCTTTAAAAGTGTTACCGTAACCTCCGTATTTACCGGGGGAAGATTGCCCAGTGACAGCCTCGCTTTTGTATCAGAAACCATTTTTACGGTAAAAGGTTCTGCCGTGCCTTCTTTATTCCAGCTTATTTTTACCCATTTTTCCACATCCTGGGCATTAACATAATATGAAAAATCCAGGTCAATTGTTTTTAAAATCTGGGGGGGGATGTTGTCCATTTCATGTGTATAAATCCTCCTGCCGTTTTCGGGAAGCAGGTCTGGCCCCAAAACCATAGATTTAATAGAAAGTGACTCTGTGTTAAATGTGAATTCAGTCATTCCTTCCAGGGTCTTTCCTGAAAGAGCCTTTAACTCCGGATTTACTTTTACGGTATAAATCTGCTGGGGGAGGAATTTTTCTTCCGGTTCAAAGGTTATAAGCCTTGTTCCCTTCCAGCGGAAAACACCGGGAACCTCCGGGGAAACCGTAATAAAATCAGATTTATTAACCGGTTCCCCGATGGCGGTTAAGGGTATTACCGGTTCTGAAAAATTGACAAAGATTGTATTACCCGACTGGGAATTTTCTTCAGAGGTGTTAATACTCCCTATTGGGCCGTAGGATTCTATCTCAAAAACTGTATCCTTGTAGGCTTCTTCTGAGTATTTGTCTTTTTCCTGAATCCCCATTTCTGCCATTGTGTTTTCAAACTCTGTATTGGTGGCAGTTTTGGTCGTATAGTCAATTTTATATTTGTCGAGGCTTCTTAACCCCGGTACTATTCCTTTTCCGGAGCTTGAATTTGAATTTCCTCCCATTTCTTCAAAGCTGAGACTCTGGTTTAATGAGGCCTGGCCTGAGGCAGGTGTATAATCCAGTGTAAACAGTTCGTTTAATTTTGTATTGATATCACCGCTGTCAAAATTGATTCCGGTATTAAAATTTGTGCCTCCCATAACGTAAAGGGGGCCCTGGACTTTGGCTTCAACAGCAGTACTTATTTCTTGTTTTTTTGAACTACAGCCTTGTAAAATCAGGACAGCAATAAGTGCAAAAAAAAACCAACTTTTCTTCATGTAATGTCTCCTTGTTACCGGTTTTTTATGGTAAT
>JADIMM010000105.1 GCA_017694795.1 Candidatus Gallitreponema excrementavium | reverse complement strand
AGCAAATTTGTCGCTCTTATTCTCTTCATTTTTTAATTCGTTAAAATTCATGTCTTCTATAAAATCGTTAAAATCCGCATCTGTCAAAAACATCTGCAAATGCAGATGTGCGCCCCTGCCCTTGGCTCGTAATTCTAGATTCTCATTACCTTCAATATTAAACCCTCCACTTACACAATGCCCTGTATTGCCAACATATCCCACTATTTCACCAGGAGACACATAATCATTCTCCTTTTTATGCTCTCTATCTCTATCCAAGTGCCCCAGCAAAAAATATCTGTTTTTGTCTTCATAAAGCTTGTCAGCCTGGATAACAATAAAGCATCCGTAACTATAATTCCCCCTATCCCCTTCAACTATAACTTTTCCATAAATTCCGCTTATTATTTTAGCTTTTGAAACTGCAAGATCAACGCCTTCATGCGAATAGTTGTCGTTTACAAATGCATTAAAATTTTGAGTAAAGGAATACTCTGTTGTCCCTTCCGGCATAAATCCGGGGTTGTTTTTCATTGGAAACGGAACAGGAACATTATACCTTTCATACGGATTATACTCGAATAACCTCAGCACGTCCATTTTATTATAAAAATATGGGGCACAGACAAAATAAAAGCTGTTTTTTCCAAATATCTTGGGATCAGCTGTTTTTAAACCTGCTGCTATATCACAACATTCTTTTTCATTCACAGGAGGTTTTCCTCTGCTTTCACATACTCTATCCTCCTTTATTTTTGCAAAATCCCATTCCAGCGGATGCTTACTTATTGTCCGTTTAAGATATTGTGACAGTAATACGTAAAAATATTTACTTTCGTTATATATGTTATAATCTTCAGACCCGTCTGCCGGCATTACAAATTGCATTAAATAAACATGTTTTTTTGATAATTTCTTTCTCAGATTTTGTTTAAATTTATTTATGTTTTTCTTATCCAAAACCAATTTATCCTCCGGGCAGATGCTTTTTTTACTTATGGGATTTGTTTTCAGATTGATTGTCAAGCCTTTCTTACCGAATTCTTCAAGCGGGTTTTCCTTATTTTTATCAATAATTTTCCTGTTTACATAGCATATTTTATCTTTAATTTTAAACTTATAATATCGTCTAAAACTGATATAAGTTTTTTTTAAATCTGATGGCAGGAATATTTTTGAATAAACGGCTTCCGTTGCTGCAGGTTCATACGATTGGGAACAGGAGTATGTTTCAATAAAGTGCATATTTTCTTTATCTAAAACATTATCTTTAATATAAGTGTCATCAGAAAATGTTTTTATCACCTTATATTTGTATACAGTTATTGGCTTGTAATCTTTAGACTTACCTTCAGTTAAAGAGTTCGTTTTCATTTCCTGAATTATTTCTTTAGCCAAAGATTTTACAATCTTTAGCTCATCGTCGTTAAGATCTTTGCTTATGGAGCCAAACTTCCCATTAACTAATGTAATAATAAAATTGTCATCTGGTAAATATAATTTTGTACTTGCCTTATCTTTTAACTTTCCATTATCTATACCATCAGAATACACAAAGACATTAAATGAGTACGAGAGCAACTTTACATACTCACTACCTTCATCAATGTTATCTTCTGTTGACACCTCACATTTTGGAGGCAGAAATATTTTTCTGCCGGATTTTTTAAACTGTTTTTTTTTGATACAGCAATTTGTTCCAGAAGGAATAGTTATTGTCCTCAATTTTATATTTTTTTTCGTTATATCCTCTGTAAAAAACAATGCATAATCTATATACGGTTTACTTTCCGTCCTTTCATTTTCGCCAGGTTCAGAATCCCAAAATGGATAGCCCAAAATATCTCCCCTTTTTATTATATCTCCCTTTTTTACCTCAGATTTTACCACTTGAAATTTCAATGATTCATAATACTTTTTTGGTACATAAATGTTTTCATTTTCATTTTTTAACCAAATAAAGTCTTTATTATTATTCATATCCGTTATTATCTCATATAAATTATTAAAAAAACACGCTCCGGTTCTTTTCTCAATTATTTGTGAAGCAGGATAACCGTTTTTTGTTTCTGAGCTTTTGAAGCTTGCTATTATATTGGGATTATTTATAAATATTTTTTTGCAAAAAATATCATCAGTGTTAATAGCCACTTCATATGGCGTTTCTTCATGTAGATACAATTGGACCTTGGCATATAAAAGTGAATTCAATTTACTGTCTTCGATTATGTTTTCATTATCAATAATTTTTACTGAGTTAAAAAAATTATCATATTTCATTGATATATCTATTTTTTCAAAAATTGTATACGAAAAATCTCTTTCTTTCCACAAGTTAGATGCATCATATATATCAAAAATATTATCCATATTAAAAACTCTGGTTAATTCATTTTTTATAAAATTAAACTTTTCTTTTGGAAAATAACAAGGTCTCACTACCTTACCGGAAGCAGATGTAATTTTATATGAATATTTAACTGATTCTGGTTCACTTATAAATGGAAAGACATGAAAGTCACTACTATCAGGAAGTGCATATACAAACTCTTCCTCCTTTGGTAGACTTTCAATATAATCTATTAGCTCTTGCTTCATGGTTTCATATCTACCTCTTTCATGTACATCCCATGTTTTTTTTATTTCAGAATCAGACGACGAAAATAATTTTTGTCTAAAGTCTGATCTTAAATCCAAAATTATACCTTGTCCAGGATAATCTTTTTTATTTGTTTCTTTTTCTTTCCACAAGTACAATTTAGAGTTATCTGACACTATAATTTTCCCTGAATCTGTAACTTCTTGATCTTGTAATATAAAATATCCTTTAGGCAATTCTTCGCTTAATTGTATGAATTTTCCTTGTGTTTTTGTGCTGAATATTCCGTTTTCAATAAATTCACCTGTATTATTTTCAATTACATAATCAGTATTATAACTTCCTATTTCTTTTCCTTTCTTGTTCATAATCTTAGTGCTTTTTTTTATACTATAAGTATTTGAAAGTGATTTAAAATACTGTTTATTTTCGTCCGTTAATTCACCTATTATATCATCTTTGATTTTTTTACCATCTATACTGATTTCTACAATCTTAAAATTCCGCTCATCAATTACTCCCACATCTGGAAGTTGTGTTTTTACCGATATATAAAAAGGATAAAAAGGAATCGGTTGTAATTTTTTTAACCCTTCGCAGCTTAATTCTGAAAACGGCAGTATTTTTGAGCGTAAATTACTGATTAAATTATAACAATGATAACCAGATTTTACATCCTTCTTTTCTGAAGGTAAATTTATCTCATTTTCCGTTACTACATAATTCCATGATTTTTCATCATCAAAACAAGAAGCAACCACTTTGCCTTCTATTGGATTTTTTACCGGGGTATCAGCATCTGTAAAATAAACATGTATTCCCGCATGCCATATTCCTTCATCACTTATCGGATAGCATCCGTCTGTTCTGTCTCCCATTGATTTATACAAATCATCTTCTTCCATGTCAAAAAAATGCATTTACTTGGATACCCCTTTGTCGTTTTTTTGAATAAAAATAATATTTTCTTTTTCCAAATCAACGGAAAATTTTCTGCTTGTTGCCTTGGCATACATTACTGTATTTATCTTTGCCGCCGTACCTGGTTCTTCCTGGCTTTGCTCAAGTTTGCTTTCATTTCGCACTAATTTATAACTGTATGATGCCGGTATTATGTTTTCCTTTTCAATTTTTCCGGAACTAAATAAAAGTTTTTCAGCATTCTCTTCATCACCGTTCTTTATCAGCAGAACTTCAAATCCGTATACTTCATAATCTATATCACTTTGTAAAATCAAAGAAAATTTAGCCCCTATCTCCACTGTACCGCTTTTTGCCTTCCTGCATCTGTTTCCAGTGGCTTCATAATAGTACCGGGGTTTTTCCGTCAGGTTCTCCCCGTTGTAATGGTAGGTCCACTCTGCTTCCGCCTTTCCTTCCTTTACCGTGGCCCCTGTCTCTGCCGCCTTCTTCCCGCTCTTTTCTTCATATACGGTAAACGTTACCCCGCTTCCTTCTTCCATATCCTTTGTTTCCGCTACAAGTTTCAGCGGCTCCCCGGCAAGGCCTTTGCTTGCCGTTTTCCCTTCTGCATCCTTCCATTCCGCCTTTGTTATCTCCGGCCGTACCGGTTTTACTTTCAGACGGTTTTCACTCTTCTTCCAGGGGCACCAGGCACAGTGGGCTGTAAACACAAACACCGGGTCTTCTTCCGGCGGCATCCCCCTCCGGTCGCTTTCCCATTTCCACCTAGCACTCACACTCCCGTTTTTTACCGTC
>JADIMM010000104.1 GCA_017694795.1 Candidatus Gallitreponema excrementavium | reverse complement strand
ATTTATTTGTCCTGTTTTCAAATTATGAAGGCCTGCCAATTACGATAATAGAAGCCCTGGCCTCCGGTAAGCCTGTTATTGCTTCTTATGTAGGTGGAATACCGGAGTTAATTGAAAATAATAAAAATGGTTTTTTAATAAATTCTATTGATGAGGCCGTGGAAAAGATTCTCATTATCTCGAAAAACAAGACCTTTCTTAAAGAAATGGGTGACAATTCTTTTAACAAGTTTGAAGCTAATTACACATTGGATAAAATGTATAATTCATACATGGAACTTTACAGTAAACTCTTAGACATTTAGAGCCAGGCAAAAATATTATAACAAGCTGTTCAGGCATTGCCTCGGACAGTTTTTTTTTATAATTTGCATCAATTCTAAAAAAAATCAGTGCTTAATGAGTTCACAGACCCTAACATTTGTTTATTTGTTTAGAATTATTCATAAATAACCGGCACCAAACACAAATTTCCAGCCTGTAAATTGACTATTCTGCATCATTGCTGTTTAATAAAGCATATTTATTACATTTAAAATTTTTAACTGACAATTCGTAACCGGCTTATTACAAATACTATCTTATTATGCCATATAAAAGTAATTATTATGTCTAAGAAAAAACTTACAATAATTTTGGAACTTTATTTTTGTGAAAAAATCCTGCCATTTATTATTGTAAAAGAATCAAATTAAAATCATATTACCTACAGTAAAAGATTAAAAAACTTACAGAAAATATTTTATATTGATTGTAAATCATATAATTTTTTATTAATTTAAATCCTTGAGGAAAAAAAAATGGAATTTCCTGTAAAGTATATTGTTCTTGGACTTGCAGTTCTTATGTATGTTTTGGTTATTGCCTTTCCTGCAAAAAAAACCTGGTTTCCCCTTGGGGGGGCTTTGGTTTTGGTATTACTGGGAATTATAAGTCCATTTCATGCGCTTTTTGAGCTTGTTAATTGGAACATTTTAATGATATACATTGGCAGTCTTGTCATTGCAGAATTATTTATTTATTCCAGACTGCCGGCCAGAATCGCTGACAATATAGTTGCAAAAACCCCAAATGCCGGCCTTGCAATGGTGGCAATCCTTATTATGACAGGAATCATTTCGGCTTTTGTTGAAAATGTGGCTACAGTTTTAGTTATGGCACCTATTGCCCTTTCCCTTACAAGAAAATTAAAGATAAACCCCACGTACTTTATGGTAGGACTTGCAGTGATGGCTAATCTTGAGGGAACGGCAACCTTAGTCGGAGATCCCCCCTCCATGATTTTTGCCAGTTATGCCGGGTACGGATTCAACGAATTTTTCTTTCACGAGGGAAGAATTTCTATTTTCTTTTTTGTCCAAGCGGGGTTAATTGCAGGTGCTTTGTTCTTTTATTACTTTTTTTCCAAAAGCGGTAAAGAAAAAGTACTTACAGAAAAAACCCAGGTAATATCTTATTTTCCCATGATTCTTTTACTGCTTATGATTATAGGCCTGGCTGCTTCCAGCACAATATCTGCATTAGGGAATAACACAAACGGCGAAGTACCTCTTTGGACAGAATATGTTTCCGGCTCAATCGTTATGTTTTTGGCGGTAGCCGGTATTTTTTGGTTTTGCTTTAAGGAGAAAAAAGGTTCAAAAGAAACTTTCAAAATGATAAAGAACTTAGACTGGGAGACCATTCTTTTTCTTTCGGGGATTTTTATAGTAATCGGTGCCCTGTCGGAAACCGGTATTCTCCAGGAATTTGCCGATTTTTTAACAGCAGTAATAAGCGGGAATGTTTTTGCCGGTTTTGTTATAATAATTGTTGTATCAATGGTTTTATCTGGTTTTATTGATAATGTGCCGTATATAATAGTTATGCTGCCTGTTGCAGCAACTTTGGCAAAAAATATGAATTTAACTCCTGAACTTTATTTGTTTGCACTGTTAATCGGTTCCTGCCTGGGAGGAAACCTTACCCCTTTTGGAGCTTCTGCTAATATCGTTGCAATGGGCATATTAAAAAGGGAAAATTACCCCATGAATTTTTCGGGCTGGCTAAAAATAGGACTTCCTTTCACTTTAATCACCACAGGAACTGCATCCCTTCTTTTATGGCTCCTTTACAGCTGACATTTGCACAAAAAGTATGCCTTTGAATTAAAGACATACTTTTTGCAGGCAATTTTAATCCGGTAATTATCTTGAAAAAAAAGTTATTGCAACATGATTTTTATTGACTTTTTTGTTAGAAAATACTAACATATTGTTAGTAATAGCTAACCTTACGTTCGGGAGGAAAAAATGCCTTTGATAATGGCGGATACCGGAAAACCATTGCTGATAAAGAAAATCGGCGGAAAAGAAGACTGCCGGAAATTCCTTGAATCCCTTGGACTGGTTCCTGGAGCAACTATTTCAATTATTTCCAAAATTTCAGGAAATATTATTATCCAGGTAAAAGAATCAAGAATTGCCGTCAATAAGGAGTTGGCATCAAAGATTATCGTATAACACCGGAAAACCCCTGCCCTGTTTTGCAACAGATTCGGCAGGATGTTTTTCTTTGGTTTGCGTAGCAGACCGGTTTGCCCTGCCATTTTTTACAGAGCAAGCCATATATTTTATTCCGTTTTTCATTTCAATGCTGAACGGATTTGAAAGTCTTTCCATACCTGATGGTTTGCAAGACTTTTTCTGGAGGTTCAATGACTTTAAATGAAGTTAAACCGGGGAATACTGTAAAAGTAGTTTCCTTAACTGGTGAAGGCGGCGTTAAACGGCGCATTATGGACATGGGGATTACAAAAGGCGTTTCTGTAACTGTACGGAAAATTGCCCCATTGGGGGACCCTATTGAGTTAACAGTCAGGGGGTACGAACTCTCGATCCGTAAGGCAGATGCCGGATTTATTGAAGTAATCTGAATTTATGTATCTGTTAGTCTAAACTAATAAAATTAGGAGGAATTATGTTGTATACAATTGCACTGGCAGGAAATCCAAACTGCGGAAAAACAACTTTGTTTAATGCACTTACCGGTTCAAACCAGTTTGTAGGAAACTGGCCGGGAGTTACGGTGGAAAAAAAAGAAGGAAGATTAAAGGGGTATAAAGATGTTACCATAATGGATTTACCTGGTATATACTCTTTGTCACCCTACACCCAGGAAGAAGTGGTGGCAAGAAATTATCTTGTCAATAACCGCCCTGATGTAATTTTAAACATAATAGACGGAACTAATCTTGAAAGGAACCTCTATCTTACAACCCAACTGGCAGAACTCGGAATTCCTATGGTGATTGCAGTCAATATGATTGATGTAGTTAAAAAAAACGGGGATAAGATTCATATTGATAATCTGGCAAAAGAAATAGGCTGTCCGGTTTATGAAATTTCGGCCTTAAAAGGGACAGGGATCAAAGAAATTTCTGAAAAGATTGTTAAAACTGCTTCCGAAAAAAAACCGATGATTTATACACACCGGTTTGCAGGATGTGTTGAACATGCCCTAGCACATATCGAAGAAGCCTGCTTGCATAATTTACCGGAAGAAAAACAAAGGTGGTATGCAGTAAAACTCTTTGAAAGAGACGGAAAAGTTGCCGCCAGCCTTAAGGCAGATAAAATCATTACTGATGAAAAACTTTCCCATATTGATAACGACATTAAAGCCTGTGAAGCAGAACTTAATGATGACAGCGAAAGTATCATAACAAGCGAAAGATATAATTACATAGAATCTATCATCAACAAATGCTATACAAAAAAGAAAAGGGATACCCTAACCCTTTCTGACAAGATAGACAGAATTGTTACAAACCGGTGGCTCGCCCTTCCGATTTTTGCTGCTGTAATGTTCGTTGTATATTACATTTCTGTGACGACAATTGGAACAATTGTAACAGATTTTACCAATGACACGCTTTTTGGGGAATGGATTATGGCCCCCCTGGCCTCCCTGATGGAAAATTCAGGTGTGGCACCATGGCTTACGGGATTGGTCGTAGACGGAATTGTAGGTGGTGTCGGTGCAGTTCTGGGATTTGTACCTCAAATGCTTGTATTGTTTGTTTTTCTTGCATGGCTTGAAGCCTGCGGATATATGGCAAGGGTTGCATTTATAATGGACCGTATTTTCAGAAGATTCGGTCTTTCAGGAAAATCTTTTATTCCCATGCTGATCGGTTCCGGTTGTGGCGTTCCCGGTATAATGGCAAGCCGGACGATTGAAAACGACAGGGACAGAAAAATGACAATAATTACAACAACTTTCATTCCCTGCGGGGCAAAACTCCCGATTATAGCCCTTATTGCCGGGGCACTATTTAACGGTGCCTGGTGGGTTGCACCCAGTGCATATTTCGTAGGAATTGCCGCTGTAATTGTTTCCGGAATTATTTTGAAAAAAACAAAACTATTTGCAGGTGATCCCGCCCCCTTTGTTATGGAATTACCAGCCTATCATCTTCCGACTGTAATAAATGTTTTAAGAAGTATGTGGGAAAGAGGCTGGTCATTCATAAAAAAAGCCGGAACAGTTATTTTATTGTCAACAATTTTTGTCTGGTTTACTTCAAGTTTTGGATTTACAGAAAATGGATTTGGTATGGTTGAAGACCTATCAGACGGAATCTTAGCCTATATCGGAAGAGGTATAGCCTGGATTTTTGCACCATTAGGCTGGGGGGACTGGAAGGCTGCAGTTGCAGCTATAACCGGGCTTGTAGCAAAAGAAAATGTAGTTGGAACATTCGGAATACTTTATGGATTTGCAGAAGTCGCAGAGGACGGTGCAGAGTTCTGGGGAACCCTTGCCGGTTCTTACAGTGCTTTGGCTGCATATTCATTTTTAGTATTCAACCTTTTGTGCGCCCCATGTTTTGCAGCCATGGGAGCAATCAAGAGGGAAATGAATAATGGAAAGTGGACGGCTTTTGCAATAACTTACCAGTGTGTTTTTGCCTGGCTGGTTTCGTTCTGTATCTACCAAATCGGTTCATTATTTACAACTGGTTTCAGTGCAGGCACAATACCGGCAGTTATTGTACTTGCTGGAATACTGTACTTTCTTTTCAGACCAGATCCTTTAAAAAAGAAAGTATAGAAGGAAATATTTTCCAGTCGGCAGTCTGTACAGTTTCAGTACAGACTGTTAAAAATCATTTCAGGAGGTTTGAATGGCAACTTTTATAACAGGCATAATAGTTTTGGTTGTTACGCTAACAGCCATATTTATTTTAATCAAAGATAAGAAAAACGGTAAAAACTGCCATAGTTGTTCAGGATGCTCCGGTTGTTGTGATAAAGATTGTAAAAGGGAAACAGAATAAGCAGGATATAACTTATTAAAGTATTCAGGGATAATAGGTTCTACATTTTCTTCAGATACTTGTTACATTTTACTCTTTTAAAAGACTTGCCAAGTTTGCTTAAAAGAGTAAAATGTAATAAACAGGTCAGGAGGAAACTATGAACGAAACAATAGAAACGATTTTAAAGCGTAGGAGTACAAGAAGTTTTCAACAAAAAAAGTACCGGAAGAAAATATTGAACTGATACTTAAATGTGCCCTTTCCGCTCCTTCGGGAATGAATAACCAGAAATGGCAGTTTACAGCAGTTAACAACAGGGAAAAAATCCAAAGCCTTGCAAGGGCTGTTGGAAAGGCCCTGGGCAGAGACGAAAGTTACAATATGTATTCGCCGGAAGTTCTCATTATATGCTCCAATGAAAAGGATAATAAGTTCAAAGAAGTAGACAACGCCTGTGCAATGGAAAATATCTATATTGCCTCCACCGCATTAGGATTAGGTTGCGTTTGGATTAACCAGCTGAAAGACTGTTTTGATACTCCGGAAGTAAGAAAACACTTAAACGATTTAGGTATTCCTGAAAATCACGGAGTATTCGGTTGTGCCGCAATTGGATATCCTGCTGATGGATCTGCGCACCCTAAAGAAATACACGGAAAATACCTTATTATAAACTGACATTTAAGGCTTAAAATATAAATGAAAAACCCAGAACATACAGGCAGAATCTTTACAGGTGCTGCCTGTATTGTTTATGCGGGGATATGGTATGGAAATGTTTTTTTGTGCCGGTTATTCAGCAAGGATGTGCCGGAGAAAAAAGAATCACTGTCTTACAACGCTCTTGCCCCGCCAGGTTCCCCTTTGCCACCTTATAAAAACCACAATTCCCCTGAATATTTCATCCATAGCCATGGCAATCCAAACCCCGGGCAATCCAAAGTTAAAAAAGCGTGTAAAAATCCATGAAAAAACCACAGATATTCCCCACATTGAAAAAATCCCCAACACGGTGGGGAAAACTACATCCCCTGCAGCCCTCATAGACTGTATAATAACCAGATTTGAAGTTCTTCCGAATTCCAGGAAGAGACCTATCAGCATAATATTAAATCCCAGCTTTATTACATCCTGATTATCAGTAAACAACCTGAAAGTAAACGGCGACAAAAGAAGATTACATCCGGCTATTGCCATGGAAATAAGCATTGCCCAAAAAAGTGTTTTCATTACCCTCTTGTAAGCATAATCATAATCCCCTCTTCCAACCGCATGTCCTGTTATTATCGAAGCGGCTCCTGCAACAGAGCTGGAATAAACGATAGAAAAATTACAGAGAATATTACAATATATTTTTGTAGTAATTGCCAAAGGCCCCAAAAGATTGACAAAAATGGTAATGCAAATCTGTGAAATATTATATGAAATATTTTCCCCGGCTGTCGGAATTCCAAGTTTAATAAGTTTAAAAAGCATGGCTTTTGGGAAAGGTCTGAAGTATTTCAAGGATATTCTTCCCTTTATTATGAATATAAAAGCAATCACAGAAATAACCAGCCCTACACCGTTACTTATACTGGTGGAAATTGCAACTCCCTTAACCCCCAAACCAAGATTTTCAAGAGGCCCGAAAAGAAACAGATAATTTCCAAGAATATTTACCACATTGATAAAAAAGAATATAAGCATTCCTATTTCAGTTCTTCCGTTGCAGTTAAAAATCTGGGTAAAAACCTGCATAACACCATTCGTAAATAAAAACAAACCAACAATCCTCATGTAGGCTTCTGCATCCCCCATCATAACGGCAGGCAGCTTCATAAAATTTAAAAGGGCAGTACTGAACACAGTTACAATAATACTGATAAGACCGCTTAATACCAGATTAAAAAAAACAGACAATGTGTATATCTGGTCCATCTTTTCGGTTTTATTTGCTCCGAGATATTGGGAAACAACAACACCTGTAGCCGTAGCAATTATGCTGAAAGCAAGAGTAAGAAAGTTTATTATCTGGCTTGCGTTACCGATAGCCCCAACTGCCAATTCTGAGTAATTACTGACCATGGCTGTATCTACATAACCGAGACACATTGAAAGTAAACGTTGGATAAATATGGGCCAGGAAAGTTTTACAATGGAAAAATTTTTAATATTATTTCCGGTCATATGTTAAATATTGTCCTTTAAAATGTGCTTTGTCAATACATGGAATAAATTCATATACATCCGGTGCCGCTCACAGGGAAAATATAACCCCGGTAATTATTAGTGATAAACGATTAAAACAAATTCCGTTTGCATTAATATAAAAAGTTCACAGGCAAGGCGTAAAATTTTCATCAACCAACCTCACAACAGCCGGAAAACAAGTTTTATGATTTACCCAATCTGTAATAAGAGTAGTCTACAGTTTCCGGACTGGAATTAACAAAAGAAACATCCACACATTCTTCAGGCAAAAAATAAATATTGGAAAAAACATGAGTTCCTTTTTGAATGAAAACTTCAATGGAATTGTAATCGCAGATACACCTTAACTCCATAAAACCCTTTTTTAAGGGAAAATAAACCTCCTTTTCATTGGTTATGTTCTGTCTGGTTATGGAATTTTTCCTGTCAAACTTAATAAAGGCATTTTTTTGTTTAAAATTATATCTGACGGACAACCTAACATTTTGAATTTTATTTCCTATGCTGATTTCAAAATAATCAACCCTGTCTGCAGGCAAAGAAGATTTAAACACCAGTTTTAACTCAAATTTCCTGCCGTAAATTCCGTCTAAATGAATATGGTTTGCACTTATTGGAATACAACCTTGTTTTTTTTCTTTCCGGATTTTTTTTATTTCCCTTACAGGTTTTTGAATAATACGGTTATGTTTTATTTTAATTTCCCTGGGCAGACACATCATCCCCTGCCACAAATATCCCGGAGGGTTTATTATTGAATTCCAAGATGCAAGCCAGGCGACCAGAACTGTCCTGCCATCGGATGTCTGCATAGTCTGGGGTGCATAAAAATCAATTCCGTAATCAAGTAAAACACCACCATTTTTAAGAAAATCTTTACTGATTAAAAATTCTTTATCCTGTGTAAAATTTCCAATAAAATAAATTGAGTTACTGCCTTCTTCAATCTGCCTTTTTTTATTAGCTTCCATCTCCATCGGAGAAACAATGAAAACAGTTTTCTTTCCAATTCTGAATATATCGGGACATTCCCACATTGAACCGATTTTGTTCCGGCTTTCCACAGCAACAGAAACGAAATCCCATTTCTTAAGATCCCTGGACTTAAAAACCACCAGAGCTCCACCGCTGTCTTTTTTTCTTACTACAGCGGCCAGATAAAACCGGTTATTCTCCATCCAGATTTTAGGATCCCTAAAATCCCGGATATCGTATTCGAAGGGAATATTTTCACTTGTAATTACCGGGTTTTCCTTTAATTTTTTATATTTTTTTCCGTTCCCCAGGGCAACACATTGGGACTGAATTTCAAGTCCGTTTTTTTCATAAACCCCTGTATAAGCAATAATATGCTTACCCTTCCAGGACAGTGCAGTACCGGAAAAACATCCTTTATCATCAAAGTTTTCATCGGGAGCAAGGGCAATCTTTTCTGTTTTCCAGTGGAGAAAATCCCTGGTTGTACTGTGCCCCCAGTGCATAGGCCCCCAATTTGTTGAGTACGGGTGGTACTGAAAAAACAGATGGTAACGCCCCTTGTATTCAGAAAATCCATTCGGGTCATTCAACCATCCTCCGGGGGCAAACAAGTGAAATTCCGGCACATTCTTTTTGCCGATTCTTTTTAAAAGATGTTTTTTTTCTCTTTCACTTCGTTCCAAAAGCCACATAATCGTTCCCCTTTAAACTAAGAATAAAAGTTATAATTTTTGTTGTCAAGTTTTTACATAGAGATTTTGAACAAAATTGAGTTTTATAATTTATTGTATTATAATAACTTACAGTTTTTTTTCCTTGCAAAAAACATAAAATCGGTATAACATTGTCGCTGAGTTTACAAAAAAAGGAGTGCATTCTATGGCTCGACAAAAATCTATCTTAAAAATTGTTTCTGTTGTTTTGATTATAGTGGTAGTTTTGACAGGAATCGGGGTTTCCCTGATAACATACGTGGACGTAAGGAATGATTTTTACAATATTTACAGGCAGGATCTCAGAAAAGGAATGGATCTTCTGAACACTGAGATAAAAAACGGATACGAAGAAATGAATGAAATGATAAATTTCTTCAAAGATTCAGATCTTTCTGTAAATGAAGAGGTTGTAGATCTTTTTTTTAATTCTTACAAGCTTTTCAATGTGATTATTACTGACGGAAACGGCAAAATACTTTTCAGCAAAAATAATAAAACAAATCTTTCCCTTCAGTCCGAAAAGAACATTGTACAGGCTGCACTTGCAGGAACGCCGTCTGTTAATTTGAGTATAACAGACGATAACATTCTGTTTACCGGTGCAGTTTTGAATATTGACCGACAGACAGGAGCAAGGAATTTATTTGTAATTCAAAGGGAAGTAATTACCAGTGAATTTATGGACAATCTTGCACAAAACCTTAATTTCAGGGTTACCCTGTTTATAAATGATGTACGGGTGGCTTCCACAATAAGGGATGATTCAAACAACTCAATTATAGGAACAACCCTTAACAACGATGAAATTTACAATACAGTGTACAAGGAAGGAAAGGTTTACAGCGGTTCAAATCTTATAAACGGAGAACAGCATCTTTCGATATACAGTCCGATTGCAACCTCCGACACAGAAAATAAAGCCATGGCATTTTTAGGAGTATCAATAAAAGAATTGAAGCAGGCTATATTGCTGCTTTCTTCAAAGATTTTTATAGCAATAATTGTTCTTCTGGTAATTCTTACTGTCACAATCCTGGTTACATTCCAAAGGACAGTTATACGCCCGATTAAGATGGCTACAGAAGCCTTCAACAACCTTAACGGTGGAAACGGCAAGGCAGATATGACATACAGAATCAAAGTCAAACGGAATGACGAAATCGGGGCCATGGAATCAGCTATCAATACGTTTATAGAAACCCAGCAGGGAATTTTAATCGGAATGGAAAAAACCTCCAGTTCATTAGGAAGTGTTGGTGAAACCCTGGCTGCAACCTCGGAGGAATCCGCAAGTTCAATTTCAGAAATCATGGCTAATATCCAGAGCGTCACTAATTCTGTAGAAAAACAAAACCAGGCTTTGGCAGCAGTAAAAAGGGCCATGCTTAACACTAAAAACGGATTTGAAAATCTTGACAAACTGATTGACAACCAGTCAGCTGGCATAGTTGAATCCTCTGCATCAATTGAGCAGATGGTAGGAAATATTAATTCCGTGTCTGCCTCTGTACAGAAAATGGCAGATGAATTCAAGGAGCTGATGAATATCACCTCAGATGAGAAGAAAAGACAGGATGATGTGGCAGCCCAGATTACAGACATGGCAGAACAATCCCAGCACCTGGCGGAAGCAAACGCAATTATATCCCAGATTGCATCCCAAACAAACCTTCTGGCAATGAATGCAGCAATAGAAGCTGCCCATGCAGGAGAAGCAGGAAAAGGCTTTTCCGTAGTTGCAGACGAAATCAGAAAACTGGCAGAAAATTCTGCCGAACAGTCCAGATCCATAAAGACAGAGCTTGAAAGCATTTCAAAATCCATAGAATCCGTCGTTAATTTATCAAACATGTCTGTTAAGGGATTTGCAAACATTACAGGTAAGGTTACCAACACAGAACATCTTGTTTCGGAAATAAACAATGCAATGGCAGAACAGAAGGAAGCCTCCGAGCAGGTTCTGATAGCCCTCCATGATATGAATGACAATGCAGGTGAGGTTCAGACAAACACCCATAGTATGAATGAAGACATGAAAATTGCAGAAGAAAGTGTTGCCAACCTTGAAAACATAGCTGATACAGTTTCCGGAAGTATGAGTGAGATGAGTCTCGGGGCAAAGGAGATTAACGATGCCATGAGCAATCTTTCTGATATTGTTATACAGACAACAGACAGCATCAATGATGTAAACGGAAAATTATCAAGCTTTATTTTGAGATAAACGGAGCTTTTAGAATCCTTTATTTACCGGCGATTCGGTTTTTACCCCCGTGTAATTCCAAGTACACGGGGGTTTTTAATAAAAATTATTTTTCCGTTATATGCCGGCATTTTACCACAATAAATAAAACAATCATTGAAAAATTTTAACTAATTATATATATTTTTACTGAATAAAACAAACACTTATTATAAAGGAAATTATATATGGAAACAGTAACCCCATTAAAGAAAAATCCTAACTGGAAAGGCCGGAAAGGTCCTGTAGTTTTCGTTATTATGGACGGAGTCGGGTATGGAAAATACAAAGAAGGTGACGCGGTTCAGGCAAGCCGGATGGATTATCTTTTCCAGCTTGAGAAAGACTGCCCCCACACTAAGTTAAAAGCCCACGGTACTGCAGTGGGATTGCCGTCAGATGATGACATGGGTAACAGCGAAGTAGGCCATAACGCAATCGGTTGCGGAAGGGTTTTTGCCCAGGGGGCAAAACTGGTTTCGAATTCTATTGAATCCGGAGCTATGTTTACCGGTGAATGCTGGAAAAAACTTATTGCAAATGTAAAAAAGAACGATGGTTCAGCCCTGCATTTTATAGGACTTTTATCAGACGGAAATGTACACTCCCATATTGACCATCTTAAAGCTATGATAAATGAGGCAAAGAAAGAGGGTGTCAAAAAAGTTAGAGTTCATGCCCTGATTGACGGTAGGGATGTAGGAGAAACTTCAGCTTTGGATTATGTAACCCCATTTGAAAACTTTCTGGCAGAAATATCAAAAGAAGGTTTTGATTATAAAATTGCCTCCGGTGGCGGCAGGATGTGGATTACCATGGACAGATACAATGCTGACTGGGCCATGGTGGAAAGAGGCTGGAAGTGCCATGTTCAGGGAGCCAGCCGCCAGTTTTCTTCTGCCACTGAAGCCATTGAAACCTACAGAAAAGAGAACCCTGGTATTATCGACCAGGACTTGAAGGATTTTGTTGTTGCCGAAAACGGAAAGCCTGTAGGAACAATCAACGACGGAGACAGCGTAATTTTTTTCAACTTCCGTGGAGACAGAGCCCTTGAGATAACGGCAGCTTTTGAATCAGGACCTGAATTTGATAAATTTGACAGAGGTCATGTTCCCCAGGTTGAATATGCAGGAATGATGGAATATGACGGAGATCTTCATATTCCTAAAAATTATCTTGTTACCCCCCCTGCCATTGACAGGACAATGGGGGAATACCTTTGCAAAACAGGATTGAAAACCCTTGCAATTTCAGAAACGCAAAAATACGGTCATGTTACGTATTTTTTCAACGGAAATAAACTTGGAAAGTTTGATGAAAAACTGGAAGACTATGAGGAAATAAAATCCGATGTGGTTCCCTTTGAACAGCGTCCTTGGATGAAGTGTGCAGAAATTACCGACCGGGTAATAGAAGCAATCGAATCCGGAAAGTATGACCATATAAGGCTGAATTTTCCAAACGGTGACATGGTTGGACACACAGGAGTTTTCAATGCTGTAGTCTGCTCAATGGAAGCAATGGATTTACAGATAGGGCGGCTTAAAAAGGCTGTGGAAAAGGCAGGAGGAATTCTCTGCCTGACAGCAGATCACGGAAACTCTGATGATATGTATGAGCACAATAAAAAGACCGGAGAAGTTGCAAGAAAAGCAGACGGAACACCGAAGGCAAAAACAAGCCACAGTCTCAATCCGGTGTACGGAATTATCTATGACCCTGAATATCAGGGAGAATACGACCGTACCCTGAATGATGGTCTGGGAATAAGTTCATGGGCTGCAACACTTATAAATCTTTTGGGATATTTTGCACCGGAAGACTATGACAAGAGCCTGATAAACCTTAAATAGTCTGATTAAAGGGTTTTCCCTGCTGTAGTTGTGAGGAATTAATTTCTTAAACATTCTTTTTACAGGGAAACCCTTTATCCTTTGGGAATTGGTGATATAAACCTTTAAATGATTTGAAATAATTCTCCAAGTGGTATATAATTACATGTGTTTTTTGTATTTTATGCACATAAGTGGTATGATACGAAACTTATCAGGAGAAAACAGCTATGAAAAAAGCACTAATAACCGGAGTGACAGGACAGGACGGAGCCTATCTTTCGGAGTTTTTGTTAAAGAAAGGATACGAGGTTCACGGAATCAAACGCCGTTCCTCAAGTTTTAATACCCAGAGAATTGACCACCTTTACCAGGATCCCCATGTGAACAACAAGAGATTCATCCTGCATTACGGAGATTTGACGGATACATCAAACCTTGTAAGGATATTGCAGGAAGTCCAGCCTGACGAGATTTACAACCTGGGAGCCCAGAGCCATGTACAGGTTTCATTTGAGGTTCCGGAATATACAGCCGACACGGTGGGAACCGGAACTCTCAGGCTTTTGGAAGCCATAAGGATTCTTGGAATGGAAAAAAAGGTAAGGTTTTACCAGGCTTCAACCTCTGAGCTGTTCGGAAAGGTACAGGAAGTTCCCCAAAAGGAAACAACACCGTTTTATCCCCGTTCACCTTATGCTGTGGCAAAACTATACGGGTACTGGATTGTAGTAAACTACCGGGAGAGTTACGGTATGTATGCCTGCAACGGAATTCTTTTTAACCACGAAAGCCCCATAAGGGGAGAGACCTTTGTAACAAGAAAGGTAACCAGGGCGGCTGCAAGGATTAAACTGGGTCTGCAGGACAAGCTGTACATGGGGAATATAGACGCAAAGAGGGACTGGGGATATGCCGGGGATTACGTTGAACTTATGTGGCTTATGCTGCAGCAGGACAAGCCGGATGACTATGTAATGGCAACCGGTGTGACCACCACGGTAAGGGATTTTATTACCATGGCATTTAAGGAAGTGGGAATCACCCTCAGGTGGGAAGGAAAGGGAATAGATGAAAAAGGTATAGACACAGAAACCGGAAAGGTTCTTGTGGAAATAGACCCGAGATACTTCCGCCCGGCAGAGGTGGAACTGCTTATCGGAGACCCTACAAAGGCATACAAGGCCCTGGGCTGGAAGCCAAAAGTCCAGCTTCCTGAACTTGTTAAAATGATGGTGGAAAACGACCTTAACCTTGCCAAAAAGGAACAGTACCTCAAAGAAGGCGGATTCCAGACTGAAAATTATTACGAATAAGGTGTAAAGATGATACCAGTTATACTTTCCGGCGGAGCAGGCTCAAGATTATGGCCTCTTTCCAGATCTCTTTTCCCAAAGCAATTTCTTTCACTAATCGATAAAAACACGATGATACAGGATACTGTTTTAAGATTGGAAGAATCAGGGGAAAAAATAGAGCCTGTTATAGTATGCAACGAAAGCCACAGGTTTATAGTTGCAGAACAGCTCCAGCAGATTAATGTTCTTAAAAGGAGTATTATTCTTGAACCGGTAGGAAGAAACACCGCACCGGCCATAGCCGCTGCCGCCTACAATGCCTTAAAAGAGAGTTCAGAAGGGGAAGACCCGGTGCTCCTTATTCTGGCTGCCGATCACTCTATAAAAGACACAAAAACCTTTTGTGAAAAGGTTAAAGTTGCTGAAAAAATTGCTGCACAAGGGAAACTTGTTACTTTCGGAATAAATCCCAAAAGCCCGGAAACAGGATACGGATATATTAAGGCTGGTAAAAAACTCGATTCCGGGGCCTATAATCTGGAAAAATTTGTTGAAAAACCTGATTTGGAAACGGCAAAGAAATACCTTGAAAGCGGTGATTTTTACTGGAACAGCGGAATGTTCATGTTTAAAGCTTCCGTCTATTTGGACGAGCTTGCAAAATGGGAACCCAGAATGGCAGAACTTGCTAAAAAGGCTGTTGACTTTGCAACCAGGGACTGTGATTTTATCAGACTTGATAAAGATTCTTTTTCTTCCTGTCCCTCAAA
>JADIMM010000103.1 GCA_017694795.1 Candidatus Gallitreponema excrementavium | reverse complement strand
TTTCTTTTCTCTCCTTTCGTGGTAAAGTTTCCATAGGTTTCTTTCCTCCTGTTTTTTGGTATGTTGCAATTTCATTATAACAGATGGTTGGAAACCTTTTTTATGGGGAATTATATTTTACTGCTTACCGTAAAATTACCGGGGAAAATACTTTCTTGACAAAAATCAGGGTTGGGGATAAGATAAAAGTCCCTTGCGGTTGTCGTATAACGGCTATTACCCGAGCTTCCCAAGCTCGTGACGGGGGTTCGACTCCCCTCAACCGCTTTAAACAGTCTTTGTCCTGTTGATTGTTACAGGATTAGTGAAAATGCCGGTCTACAATTTGTAGTTCCGGCATTTTTTATAAGTTTTTTTGCGGTTTAGCAAATCAGTACAGAACCCGGGTCTGCTTTCGGGGGCCACATGCCGGCAAAATTAAAAGTTGAATCCAACCCCAAAATAAGGTCTGAAACTGAATCTGAAAAATTTTTCTATGTGTTCATTGTAATTGTTTACAAGAATCATTCCTGTTTCTCCAACCCAAAAGAGTTCCCGGTTGGATTTATAAGCAAAGTCAAACATAAAATCACAGCCCGTCACAAAGCAGACTTTTTTATCATTGCCTATTCGTACCTGGGGGGTTATACCAATTCCCATCATGACAAAATCTTCGTTGCAACTGTTTGTGTAACTGGTGATTTTATCGGTAATAGTCTTTCCTCCGAGGAAATGAAATCCTGCTCCAGTCTGGAATCTTACAGCGGGACTTCCGCAATCAATCCCGAAAGCAGGTCCGATAAGCAGTTACCAAAGGGTTGTTGCAGCGGTAAAGCCGCTTGCCCCCGGGGATTCCAAACCGTTTATTTTTTCGCTGAAAAATCCTCCTACAGGGCAGTATGATATGGAAGCAAATGCCCCCAGCATATTGTCCAAAAGAAAATAATTATAGGAACTTACTTTCAAGTCTCCCGTAAAATCATTCCTGCCAAGTTCAAAAGGAAGGAATAAATCACCTTCTGCTCCGATTCCTTCCTTTTGCTCAATATTCTGGATTCCCAAACTTCCTCCAAGGCTTACATCAAGGCCGAATTTTTGGGCAAAAACAGAAGCAGCCAAAAACACAAAAATGATAAAGAATATGTTTTTTTTCATTTTGCTTTCCCCCTTAACCATAAAAGTTTTGTTGCCGGTTACAAACACCGGTAGCCCAATTTTAAGGTTCTTTGGCACTGTAGTCAAATTTAATACTATTTAAAATTAAACAATCTTATGTGGTTTTGTTCAAGTTTGTAAAAAAAAAAACGGCTGGGATTGTTTTGGGGCATGGGTTTACTTTTAAGGTATAAAATTCTAAAAAAAAGCCGCCTGAAAATCCAGGCAGCTTTCAGAATCCTTTTTAACTATTCGTTTACTTGTATTATTTCCAAATCACCTGTTACACTTTGGGTTATATCTTTTATGGTTCCATTGACTTTGTAAACGGAACCGGATTGGATTTTCCCGGTAAAGATTTCTTCTGTTTTTGCAGGTGTTAATGAAATTACGGCATCATTGTTTGTGTAAACCATTACAGCTTCATATTTTGGCAGTTTAATTCCAAGGCTGTCAACCGAGTAACCTGACAACACCTCTCCACCTACATAATAAGCATAACCTTTTGCATAAGACGGAGCTTCGTCGATATTTGTAACAAGAATTTCCATCGTTATTTTTCTGCCTATTACTGCATTATCTTTTAAGAATTTTTTGAAGGCTAAAGATGAATTGGAGGCTATGCAGTTGAGTATAAAAGGAGAGGTAACAGCGTTGTTAAGGGCTGTTTCATATTCTTCGTCAGACCACTTGCCCATCCGGCTTTTAATTTCATCTTTCATCTGGTCTGCATAGGCTGCGGCAACTTTTTCCGATGTCTTGTAGATTTTTCCGGCGCTTACAATTTGTCCGCTTTTATCGCAGGCATAGGAATTCATGTTTTCCAGAATTACATCAAAATCACCGCCGTTTTTATTTACCCGGCATATAAAATCATATCTGGTGTTTCCGATAAAGTTTTTTATCATAAACCCTCCGGAAAATGAATATGAATCAGAAATCTGATCTGCCTGGACAAATGCCGGATCGAGAATTTCCCAAGATTCATTGGGATTTGTGGCAAAGTCGTATACCCCGGCTATCAACAATCTGGTGTTTTCCTGGGCAAATACCACACCTGCAAACAGTACAAACAATAAAATAAGATGTTTTTTCATTTTTACGCCTCTTAAATTTAAAATGATTAGAAAAAAAATGTGATGTAAGTATATATATATATAGTCAATAGTTAGAGATGAAAAAAATAATGAATGTTTTCCGGCCGGAAAATACCTGTAAAATTATTCAGTTTGCTCAGGAATATCTTATCTATATAACGGGTTGATATTAGCCGGTTTTATTCTGATTACCGTTGTAAACACATCCCTTATTTGTGATTTCCGGTTTGGGATTTGCCTTCTTTTAAATCTGCATTTAAAAGGTCAATAAAAACTATTGCCAGGGGAATTTCTGCCCCCCAGATTGCCTTTCCTTTAAAGACCGGACAAAGCAAGGTACAGATGATACAGCCTGCCACAAATATTCCTATCATGGCAAGGTGAATGAGAATCCGTTTTCCTGTTTCGGAGTTTTTAGTTTTGACCCATTTCCTGATATAGATTCCTGTCTGCCTCAAATGGTTGGTACAGAATGTTGTAGCCATGGGGATATTTCTTGCCTGCCGGAATGTATTATATTGCATTGAGGCTATAAAATTAATTGCAATCTGGGTAATCTGAAAAGGTGCGGTTTCCGGTAAAAAACCCAGCCCCAGTATTATGACAATTTCAATTCCCACCAAAACCGTATCCCATCTTAATGAACCCTGTTGCTTTAGTCTTTCCGGAAAGAATTCTGAGAGTACCGTTCCCCCAAAATATGCAGATATTGGAAGGAGATAATAAAGGGCGTTTTTCCAGTGGCCTTGTCCTAAGGCTATGGCAAGCAGTACAAAATTTGCTGTCTGGGCATTACAAAATACTCCACCATTCAAAATATATGTAAAAGCCCCCATAAACCCGCCGGCACACATCAACAGCATAAAAATATGTCTTTTTTGGCATTCAGGAAAAATTATTTCAGGGTTAATAACTTCGTTACTTCCTGTCATAAGAGTTTCCCTTAACGATGTTTAAATTTATTTCCTTTACTTTACCCCTTTGAAAATTCTTTTACAAGAAATTTCTGTTGTTTCATACCATGAAAATGAAAAATTGAGTTGTTTTTTAAACCTGTTTGCCGTACCTATTTTAAATTTCTGGATGCAACGGTTTTTATTTACGGGAATCCGGAATCCGGCGGAAAACAAAAGGATTTTTTTGACAGTTTTAAACTAAAAATATTCCTGTAACGGTCAGGTTTAATACCGGGGTTTTTGCCTTGTCTGTAAAAAGTTTTTTTTGTACCTTATAGATGTAGCGTTATAGTGAGTTTGAGGATTATTAATTCTATGTGTGTACCAAAATATCCGGTTTTTGCCCCCCTGTCCCTTGAATACCGGGCAGAACTTGAACCTTTCTTTGAAAAATCAGACAGTGGTATTTCGGAATTTACCTTTCCTTCCCTTTTTGTCCACAGAACAAAATATTCTTACCAAATTTCATGTTCCGGTCCCGGACAATATATTTTTACGGCCGGAATCAGGGGAAAAAAGTATTTCTTTACTCCCTTTAAAATACCGGAACCAATGGTTTTGGAAAGGCTTTTTTTTGACTTTGACACCTGGAATCTTATTTCCGGGGAACAGTTTTTGTTGTTTTCTGATATTGCCGGTTTGGACAGGTCCGTATTTGAGCAATCGGCGTTTTATAATTCTTCTCCGGAAGAATCCTGCCTTTTAATGGAGGGGGAAACAGGGGCGGAAATTCCCTTGGAATTTTCAGGAATAAAGCTTTTGGCTAATGAAAACAAAAAAAACTGGGATTATATTTATAAAAGGGAAAAGCTAGCCACTTTAAGCGGAAAAATGCTTCATAAAAAGAAGAATCTAGTAAACCAGTTTTCCAGGCTTTATTCACCGGAGTTCAGGATTTTGGAGTCTGGAAATGACTCAATAGGTCATGCACTGTCTGTGCTTGAGGAATGGCATAAAGAAAGGGAAAATTTTGAAGATAAATCTTTTTATGATTATTATCCTGCAAAAGAGGCTTTGGAGAATTTCTCTTCTCTTGGTTTTTCCGGTGCAATAGTTTATATAGACGGAATACCTGCCGGGTTTACTATTGGGGAAAAAATTCCCGGAATTTCCCATTATGCTGTACATTTTGAAAAAGGACTAACCCGATTTAAAGGAATTTATCAGTATTTAAACCAGGCATATGCCAGGCTTTTGCCGGAGGATATTGAATTTGTAAACAGGGAGCAGGATTTGGGTGATGAGGGGTTAAGACAGGCTAAATTATCATATAAACCATGTGGAATGATAAAAAAATTTTCAATCAGCCGTTTATAAGATATTTTTATCTTAAAAGGCTTTTTAACTGTATTCAAACTTCCGGAAATTCATTAACATATAAGAAGTATTGAGAGTCAGGAGGCTTATAACCTATGAAACTTTTTAGTACAAGAAATTCTGAAAATGTTGTTTCTTTCCGTGAAGCTGTAAAAAACTGCGTTCCAGAGGACGGGGGGCTTTATGTTCCTGCAACAGACGAAAATCTTCGTTCCTGGATATTGTATATGGACGAGAATACCTCTTTCCAGTCTATTTGTGGAACCCTTACTTCGGCTTTGCTGAAAGAGGAGCTTAGTCCGGTTATTTCCGAGCGTATCGCAGCTCCTGTATTTAAATTCACCCCGGATATTGTGCCTTTATCGGAAAATATGTCCCTCCTAAGGTTGTACCATGGGGAAAGTGGCTCACACAAGGATTACGGGCTTTCTTTTTTGGCTTCTTATTTGGAGCATGTACTCACTATGGAAGACAGCAACGCCCTTGTATTGGCTGCCACCACAGGAAGCCTGGGGGCAGGAATTGCAAAAGCCTTTAAGGGGAAGAAACGGATAAAAGCTATTCTCATGTATCCACAGAACAAGGTTTTTGGGATTCCGGAGGAATCATTGATTGAAAACGGCGGAAATATTCTGCCCTTGGGGGTCTCCGGAAGTATTGCTGAATGCCATGAGCTTATAAGGGATATTTATAAGGACAGGGATTTTGTAAGGAAAAACCATCTTACCCTCGCCAACACAGTTAATATCGGCAGGCTTTTGCCCCAGGCTTTTTTTTATATGTATGCCTTTACGAGGCTGAAAAAGAATGTTTCCGGTGATATTTTTTATGCACAGGCGGCCGGAAATTATGGTAATCTGGTGGCAGGACTGTATGCCTGGAGGTGCTCCCTTCCGGTAAGTGGTTTTATTACAGAAAGTACTTCTGCCCTTACCACAAATATAGGTGGGGAGTGTGTTTTTACAGATTCAATGGTTCCTGTAAAGCACCGGGATGAAAGTGATCCTTCAGATCCGTCAAATTTAGAACGGCTTGAACAAGTTTTTGCAGCCGGAAGCTCACTTATGAAATCCCTTGTTTTTCCACAGAAAGTAAATGTTGATAAGATACCGGATGTTATTTCTGAATTTTACAGGGAGAAGGGGCTCTTTATAGATTCTTCTACTGCGACGGCTTGTCTTGCTGCCCGGAATATCCTGCCGGATATTGTGGAAGACGAAGGTCATATTGTACTTATTCAAAAGGATCACCCTTCCAGGGAAGCGGAAAAACTCAGGCTGATTTGCGGAAAAGCCCCGGAAATACCTGAGTCACTAAGGTTTATTTATGAACAGAACAAGAATATTACATCGATAGGATGTAATAGCAAAGAATTGGCGGAAATAATAGCAAAGTTAAGTTGATTTTACTGGAAATGGGGAATTTTATTTTATAAAATATAAAAAAGATTTTTCTTGCAGATTGTGAAATTCGCCATTATACTTAAAGTAAAGGTTTTAGTATTTTGATGTGAGGAAAAATATGGCTTATAAACTAGACGGTGCAAAATTTGAAACATTAGATGATTTAGTGGATGCGCTGTACATTTTATATTCTGATAAGATGTCAGAAGAAGAATTCCGGAAATATGCCGAGGAAAATAGCGAAAAAACTTAACAGGAAATTGATTTGACCCCTATAAGTGCTGAATCCCTGCGGATAATTAGCCGGCATCTTAATCATATTTCAGGTTATAGTGATATGCTGCGGGTTGACACGAGATTGGCCGGCTTTTTGAGTGAATCAGAAGATTTCCGGTTGCTTTCCAACGAAGCAGCTGAAATTCAGTTTATTTTGACACAAATAAAGGATTCCCCGGATGACGGAGACCTTATCACTGTGGCAAGGGAAGAGATAGCAAGGCATTTGTATATTATTCTTTTTAAACTGGTGAAAATTGGCAGAGATATTCCTGGTGATTTGTTTTCCCAGTTTAAAGAACAGATAAATCAGGTTAAGTCCGCAGCTTTTGAGTTAACCAGAATTTTTGAAGACCATCTCGATATCAACCCTGATGCCTCTTTTGAGAGAACCAACAGGGATGTTTCCATTTCCGCTCAGGAGGACTCCGGGGGAGCCGGTATAGAGGGGGAAGGGGATGGTTCTGTCCTTATCCTCGGAATGTCCATTGATTTGCGTAACAAGGTGGCTTCCGTTGTTTCTTCGCTAAAGTTGGAGATAACTCCGGTTTATGAAGATTCTGAGGTTATGGAATATCTTAAAAACTATGATGTTGCCCTTGTGATTCTTGATATTTCCTGGAACCGCAAAGGACTTGACCTGATTCGGGCTATAAAAACCGACCCTGTTTACTTTACAACTCCTGTAATTGTTGTCAGTAATTCCCAGGATCCGGCTATGATTATCAAGGCAATAGAGTTGGATGTTGAAGATTTTATGCCGGAAGACTTTATTGACTGCCTCTTTGTTGCACGTATAAAGGCCTGCATTTCCCGGCACAGACAGCTTAGACAAAGGGATTTATATGTAAAAAAGCTGGAAGCCTCAAGAATAAGGATTGCCCGGGACTTGGAGGCTGGTTCCGAATATGTCAGGGGCTTGTTGCCTGCCCCCATAGATTCCAAACAGCTGTCTATTGACTGGATTTTTATTCCTTCTTTGGTGCTTGGAGGTGATATTTTTGGTTATCACTGGATTTCCAAGACAGAGCTGGCAGTATACCTTATTGACGTGAGCGGGCATGGAACGGAGGCTTCCCTGCTTTCTGTGAGCATAATGAATGTGCTGAAAAATAAAGTTCTCCGGGATGCGGATTTTGCAAATCCGGCATCTGTTTTAAAAGCTTTGAATAAAACGTTTCTAATAGAAGAACAAAATAATATGTATTTTACGGCTTGGTATGGAGTTCTTAATTTTGAATCCCGGGTTTTAACTTTTGCCAGTGGAGGAAGCCAGCCTGCAATATTATTTCCCCCGGATTCCCCTTGCGAGAACCTTTCTACCCATGGGCTGATTATCGGCTTGGATCAGGAGGCAGAATATGAGAATGGTACCAGGTTTATGTCCCCCGGTTCAAATTTGTATATTTTTAGTGACGGAATATTTGAAATCCGGAAGAAAGACAACCAGATGATGAATTTGCAGGAATTTACGGAAATGCTTTCAATATATTCACCCGAAAAAGAAAGTCTGACGGAATTTGCTTCCCGGGTAAGCGAACTGAGCAAAGAAAAGAAATTTGAGGATGATGTTTCTTTTATAAGAATAAGCTTTAAGGAATAGTCAGTCCTTTACATAAAACTGAAGAAGCATTACAAGATTGTATATCTTTTTGTATACTGTGGTTATCCAAGGCTTTATATCTTCGTCACAGTTGTGGATTATTTCTTTCCAGTTATTGATTACTTCGTGTTTTGGGTTCATATAGTCTTCCAGAAGCAACTTCAGGTTTTTACCGATAATGATAAAATCTTTACCGGCTGTTCTTATAAAGGTTTCTGCCTTTTCATTTACTTCTTTCAGAACATTTCTTAAAACCCTCAGATTATCTTTATCCCGGTCTGCTTTTGCAAGTAGCATCCTTATTTTTCCCCCTGTAGGGCTTGAATCATTCAGTGATTCGTCAAAAAGCCTTATTGCCTCGGAAATATCCATCAGGGAATGAAAACTGTCGGAAAAAGGTTTTGATGGGATAGCCGGATTCCATTGTCCCCTTACCAAAAATAGGTTAACCATATTTCGGATGTCTTTTTTAAAGTAATCAAGAAGGAAGGAGTAAAGGTAGTTTAATGGTTGGGCATAAACGAATCCGGTTATCATCCTTTTTGCAAAAGGCTCATTTTCGTTTTCGTTGTACTTTGAAAGCCGTATAACCTCACTTGTTCCAAAAAGCTCGGTGGCAAGTTGGGTTATTTTATCATTACGTTTTTCTGTCTGAATCTTCTGAATCTGCATTTCTGCCGATGACTTGATTTTCTGAAGCCATAGTTCAACAACTTTTTCGTTATAGACATCGAAAATCACCTTTTCCGAAGGATCCTCTGCAATATGCTGTATGATATATTCAAGTATATTCGAGCTTTTAATATTTTTTATAAGGGTAAAAACTTTGTTCCATTGGTTCGCAGCTACAACTTCCACGTTTTTATAGCTTTTTAATACTGCAAAAATAGAAGCCCAGTCTTCTCCCGGTGGTAGACTGTAAATTATGGATGCAAAATCTCTCAGATCGTCCAAAACATACTCTGCCCTGCAAGGTGTAAACTTTGGACTATATGAATAGTTATGTTCAATCAAAGCGGAGTCCATTTTTTTAAGAAAAAAGTAGTAGTCGTACTTTAAAAGGCTTAAAAACCATTCCAACATGGCATTTTTTTGTTCCAGCTTTTTTATTTTTTCGATGGTAAATTCTGTTGAAATCCTTCTGATTGCTTCTTTTACCTGATTGGTCAGGGTCGGAATGGCAGTTGTTTGTGCATTCTCCCTTATACGGTTTTCTGAAATAAAATCTACGGCCTCCAGTTGTTCTTTTCCAAGAGAGGATTCTATCAGAATACTTCTCAGTACCTTTGAGGTGCTGGAATTCTGCAACATTGCCTGGGCAGGTCCAATGGTTTTATATATCTCGAATATTGCTTTGCCTAGCTGGGGAAGGACTTCCCCTGTAGAGGGTTTGTAAAATTTGAATTTGGATGAATTGATTTCTTTGCTAATTTGTTTTAAAGCTTTGCGTTTTCTTGCATCCTCGTCATCACGGTTAAGGATTAAATCTAAAATTCTTGTAAAAAAACTGTCGTTATTTTTAGATTTTGTTGTTTTTACTGCCATTATTATACTATGAATGAAAAAATATTATCTGTCAACAAATGACGAAATAAAAAATACCCTGCATAATTTTATGCAGGGTATTTTAAGAAATACATTCTGTGTTTTATTTTACTTCTACCGGTTTGATTTTCCACATTTCGGTGGCATAATCCATGATTGTTCTGTCAGAGGAGAACTTTCCGGAACGGGCAACATTGAGGAGTGCCATTTTTGCCCAGGTTTTTGAATCCCGGTATGTGTCTTCGACTTTCTGCTGGGCCTTAACATAAGACTCAAAATCGGCAAGAATATAGTAAGTGTCGGCTCTCTGTCCGTCTACTCCGTATACAAGTGAATCGTGGAGTTCCCTGAAAAGCTGGGTGTT
Organism: Candidatus Gallitreponema excrementavium; assembly: GCA_017694795.1. GTDB lineage: Bacteria > Spirochaetota > Spirochaetia > Treponematales > Treponemataceae > Gallitreponema > Gallitreponema excrementavium. Next base: position 10,219 of record JADIMM010000103.1, on the reverse strand, counting down.
GGAGGCAGAATATGTACCGTCTATAAGCTGGTTTACTACCTTTGCCAATCCCGGACAGTTATCAAGATATGAATGTGGATTGTACTGGTGTGCGGCATCCATAGCCAGAATTTCTTCAGTTTTATGTCCAAAGATGAATACATTTTCACTGCCTGCTTCCTCTGCAATTTCAACGTTTGCTCCGTCAAGTGTACCGAGGGTCAAAGCACCGTTAAGCATAAATTTCATGTTTCCTGTTCCCGAAGCCTCGAGTCCTGCTGTTGAAATCTGTTCCGAAACGTCAGCTGCAGGGAAAATCTTTTCTGCAATACTTACCTTGTAGTCAGGTATAAACACAACTTTGATTTTTCCATTAATCCTGTGGTCGTTGTTAATCCTTTCGGCAACGGTATTGATAAGTTTTATTATGGATTTTGCCCTACGGTATCCGGAGGCTGCCTTTGCACCAAAAATAAAGGTTCTGGGATATGGATCATAGGTTGGATCTTCCAAAAGCCGGTTATACATATACATTATGTTCAGTATGTTAAGGAACTGGCGTTTGTATTCATGAAGTCTCTTTATCTGTACATCAAAGATTGAGTCCGGATTTACCTCTACTCCAAGGTTTTCTTTAAGATATGAAGCGAAAGCTACCTTGTTTTCCCTCTTGATATCCATAAAGCGTTTTAAAGCCTTTTCGTCTTTTGCAAGTTTTTCCAGCCCCTTTAATTTTGTAAGGTCCTTTTCCCAGCCGTGACCTATGGTCTCGGTAATAAAGGCCGAAAGCTTTTCATTTGCGTTTAATAGCCAGCGCCTTTGGGTGACACCGTTTGTCTTGTTATTGAACTTTTCCGGATACAGCTCGTACCAGTCTTTAAGTTCCTGGGTTTTTAAAAGCTCTGTATGGAGGGCGGCAACACCGTTTACTGAATAACCTGCATGAATTGCAAGCCAGGCCATTTTTACCATCCCGTCACCGATAATAGCCATTCGGTTTTGTTTTTCCCAGTCCTGAGGGTATTTTTCCCTGAGGGTTATCATAAAGCGGCGGTTTATTTCTTCTACAATCTGGTAAATTCTTGGCAGGAGTCCCTGGAAAATCTGAATAGGCCATTTTTCCAAAGCCTCGGCCAAAATTGTATGGTTGGTATAGGCAAAAGTTTTAGTTACGATATCCCAGGCTTCATCCCAGCCCAATCCGTGTTCATCCATAAGGATTCTCATCATTTCAGGTATGGCGACAACAGGATGGGTGTCATTAAGCTGGATGGCATGGTACTTCGGGAAATCCGAGAATTTGTTTCCGTGTTTCTTTACAAAGGCTCTTACCAAATCCTGGAGACTTGCAGAAGAAAAGAAATACTGCTGCTTTAAGCGGAGTATTTTTCCTGAAGGACCATTGTCGTTGGGATAAAGAACCCTTGAAATATCTTCCGCAGAATTCTGCTGTTCAACAGCCCTTGCATACTGCATATCATTAAACAGCTGGAGGTTAAAGCCGTCAGGTGATGAGGCTTCCCACAGTCTTAATGTATTAACGGTGTTTGTATCATAACCAACAATCGGAGTATCGTAAGGAGTTGCCGTTACATCTTCGGTATTCTCAATGGTAAAAATTTCCTTTCCATTTTCATCTTTCTTTACCGATACGTAACCTCCGAATTTTACGATTACAGAGAGGTCGCTCCTTTTAATGGACCAGGGATCAGTGTGTCTCAGCCAAACATCCGGTGTTTCAATCTGGTAACCGTCTACAATTTTTTGGGAGAACATACCGTATTCATAGCGGATTCCATAACCGTGTCCCGGCAAATCCAGGGTAGCCAGTGAGTCCAGGAAACAGGCTGCCAGGCGTCCTAGTCCACCGTTTCCCAACCCGGCATCCGGCTCTTCGTTTTCAATAAGGTTGTAGTCCAATCCAAGTTCTTTGAGAACTTTTTTTACCTCTTCTTTGATGCAAAGATTCATAAGGTTGTTTCCAAGCGCCCTTCCCATCAAAAATTCTGCAGACAGATAGTACATCTGTTTAACGGGCTTTTTTTCGTATTGTTCCCTTGTTGCAATCCAGTTATCAGTAATGTAATCCATTACTGCGGAAGAAACGGAATAAAAAATATCTCTGGGACTTGCGTCTTTCAGATCTTTTTTTCCATAATGGGACTTTAAGCTGCTGTAAATGTGGTCCCGGAATTCCTGGGGGTTAAATTTCATCCTTATACTCCTATCCAACGCTCCTGAGAGCTGGGGGTTTATAGATTTGCAAGTCTGCAATTTAAAAAAACAGACCCTGTGGAAATACTATCATTCTTTACATTTTTTTTCTATATGTCAGAAAGGGTTTATTAAAAAAACCTTGTGTTTGTATTTTAGAGACATTCCGGATTTTTAAAGGGAGAAAATGGAAATCGGGACCCTCCCGGGGAAGACGTCATCTGCTCCCTTTAATACAGAATTTACATGCTTTTACAGTTTACTGGAGACACTTAATCCTTACATATCTGCGGGATGTAACCTGAAAACCAATTGCCGGTTAAATCTGCTGCTGGTTTTTCCGCCTTATATTCCTGAAAAATACCCGGTAGTTACGGAAAATTCTTACAGAAAGTTATTTCCACCTATTTGGAAATCAGGACAGCCACTGATTTTGAGGGAACTACATAAACATTCTGGTTTTTCAGGTATTCTTCTTTGCCGCTTTCGAGAATATCTACCGGAGACGGGTATGAAGTATCCACTGCCCGGTACCATTTTTTGTTTCTTGGCGCAGAACATACATGGAATGTTATGTCACAAGGGGATGCGTTAAACATTATAAAAAAGTCATTGTCATCCCGGTCTGCGATTACATCCGCCTTGGAACCGTCCAGCCTGAGGGCAATGTAGTTTTCCCCTCTTGACCAGTCTGGTGGCAGTCCCTGCTCGTTAAACCAGGTTATATCCGGAATAGCATTGTATTGCCCGTCCCGACCAGAGAAAAATTCAGGCCGCATAAATGCCGGATGGCTCAAGCGGAACTTGATAACTTTTCTTGTAAATTCAAAAATATCTTTGTTTTTTTCCAAATCTGACCACTTATACCAGGATATTTCATTGTCCTGGCAGTAAGCATTGTTGTTTCCGTTTTGGGTCCGGCGAATTTCATCCCCTCCTAAGAGCATTGGTGCCCCTTGGGAAATGAGAAGGGTCAGAATAAAGTTTTTTATCTGTTGAACCCGGATTTTTTCTATTGCAGAATTTACGGTCGGACCTTCAAATCCATAGTTGAAACTATTGTTGTTGTTATTACCGTCCCGGTTGTGTTCCCCGTTTTCTTCATTGTGTTTACCGTTGTATGAAACCAGGTCGTTAAGTGTAAAACCGTCATGACTAGTGAGGAAATTTATAGAGTGGAAAGGTTTTCTTCCATCCCGTAAATAAAGATCAGAGCTTCCTGTAAGCCTGGTCGCAAAGTGCCGTGCCATAAAGCCGTCTCCCCGCCAGAATTTACGCATGTCATCCCTGTAACGATCGTTCCATTCCGCCCAACGGCCTCCGGGAAACCAGCCTACCTGATACGCTCCTCCCGCATCCCATGCTTCAGCGATGATTTTTGTGTTTCTGAGGACAGGATCTTCTGCTATACGTTCCAACATAGGAGGATTTTCCATGAGCCTGCCGGACTGATCCCTTCCTAAAATAGAGCCCAGGTCAAACCTGAATCCGTCTATGTGCATTTCAGTAACCCAGTAGCGGAGACAGTCAATTATGAGAGATCTTACGATTGGGTGATTGCAGTTGAATGTATTGCCGCATCCGGAATAATTTTTGTAATAAGCCTTGTTGTTTTCTTCCAGCATATAATAAATGCTGTTGTCCAGTCCACGGAAACTCAAAGTAAGCCCTTTTTCATTTCCTTCTGCTGTGTGATTGAATACAACATCAAGTATTACCTCGATTCCGGCTTTGTGCAGCTCCCTGACCATTTCCTTAAATTCCCTTACGGCTGCCCCCTTTTCCTTTGAAGAACTGTATGAGGCTTTTGGAGAAAAAAAGTTTATGGTGCTGTACCCCCAATAATTTTTAAGCCTTTTTCCATTCTTGGGGTTTACCTGTATATTTTCATTTTCGTCAAATTCATGAATCGGGAGTAATTCAAGACTTGTGATTCCCAATGTTTTTAAATAGGGAATTTTTTCTATTATTCCTTTGTAAGTTCCGGGGTGCCGTACATTTGAATCCTTTGAGGCTGTAAAACCCTTTACATGGGTTTCATACAGAACACTGAACCTAAGGGGGTAATTTAAAGGTCTGTCCCCCTGCCAGTCGAATTCATCGTCTATTACAACGCATTTGGGCATTCCGGGTTTGATGTTTTCGTCCAGTTCTTCTACAGAAAGTCCGCTGGGGATTCCTTCCTTTCTTTTCTGGAGAAAAATCGAATGATTGGTAAGAGCCTTTGCGTAAGGGTCAATAAGGGATTCATTTTGATTAAAGCGGAATCCTTTTTCCGGATTGAATTCCCCGCCTACCCGGTACAGATAAAGGGCATTTTCAGGAAGACCCTTGAGGGCTACATGCCACAAATCCCCTGTTCTGTTTATTTCCGGATCGAATTCATAAGAAAAACACGGTGTATCATCATCTTCATCTTCATAAATATCTAAAATAACATTTTTTCCATTCCGTGTAAAAATGCTGAAATTAACTACATTTCCAGTCGGAGTTGCACCTAATGGCATCGGTTTCCCTGGAAGAATTCCAAATGTTTTCATACTATCCCCAGTATATATCAAGTTTTTGCGATTAAAAAGATATTTTTACCAAAAAAGTTAAATTTTACCATTTTTTGACAATCCGTTTTATTTACGGTTTCAAGGTTTTGTTCAGTCGTTTCCGGTATCAGTTAGTCTGAAACATTGTAAATCACCTTTTTGCCTGAACGCTTTGATAAGTTCCTCTGTGTCGAATATACCTTTCCCGTCCAGTTCGTAAACTTTTATTTCGGAAATATTTTCTTTACTGCGGTTGGCCTTTGTTTCTTTACACTGGTTTTTAAGTTTAAAACTCTCAAAAACCTTATCTATTACTTCTTTCTTTGGGAATTTTCCTTTATATTCCAGTTCAAGCCTGGCATGCCATTTAGGTGGAAAAATCTTTTTCCCTAAGGGGAAAAGGATATGTAGAAAAAACAGCATAATGACCAGGGTTAAAATTCCCGGTCCATATAATCCTGCCCCCAGTGCGAGGCCTATTCCGGCAGCTCCCCAAATGGATGCCGCAGTTGTAAGCCCTTTAACATGGGTTCCCATCTTTATTATGGCTCCGGCACCGAGAAAACCTATTCCTGAAACGACCTGGGCGGCTATCCGTCCCGGGTCTCCGGCTTTATCAGAAACAAAGGGCATTGTCATGGATATTATCATCAAAAGGGCGGAAACTCCGCAAATCAGAGCGTGGGTTCTCATGCCGGCAGGTTGCTTGTGACTTTCCCTTTCCAGGCCGATAATAAATCCCGACATAAAGGCTAGTGCCAGCCGCAGGAAAATCTCCCAGATTCCTCCTGTCAATCCTTCTGGAATTCTAAAAAAATAATCCGGCATATCTCATCCTCCATTACAGTTTTCGGCAGTTTATGTGTTATACTGAAACAATGAGTGTGGATAATTACGCAGATTTAAAGCCGGCTTCATTGGAAGAATTGATTTTGCAGAAACTAACAGAAAATGATAATTCTGTTTTTGTCTTTCCTTCTTCAGTGGCTGCTGATTTATGGGCAAAAAAGGTTATGGAATCTGATAAAGTTCCTGTATTAAACCGGCAGAGATTTATAGTATGGGACTTTTTTAAGGAGAATTTTCTCTCGGTGAGGAACAGCCAAAAAAAACCTGTTTCTTCCCTTATCAGAAGCTTTTATGCAAAGAAAATAACCAGTGAAAACCGTAAGGCACCCTTTCTTTCCAAACTCATACCGCAGGAATATTCAGATGATTCCGGGATTTTTGCTGACTGGCTTGGAAAACTTTTACCCCAGTTGAAAAATTTTGAAAAACTGGTTTCCGGAAAATCCCGGAACCAGTTGGAAAATGATTTGTTGGAAATCTTAAGGCTTTACGGGGATTTTCTCAAAGAAAACAATCTTTTTGAGCCCTCCTGGGAAAAAGCCCCTTTTAGGGATAATATTTTCTTTCCTGTCAATAATCCTGTTTTTTATATTGTGTTTCCGGAAACCCTGTCGGATTTCCAGGAATATGAAAATCTTTTGGATTCATGTGAAAACATCAGGCTTTTGCCTGTTTCAGGCTTTCCGGTGGAAAACTCAGGAAAACTTTTTGAATTCCTGGACACAAGACAGGAAATAGAATTTATCTCCTGCCTTCTACTCCATTATCACCATGAATACAGGATTCCATTTGAGGAAATGGCAATTTCCGTTCCGTCTGTTGAGGATAACGGTGAATATCTGTTACGGGAACTGAGGTTAAAGAATATACCTTTTTCCGTAAGGATAGGAAAACCTTTGGGATTTACATCAATCGGCAGATTTTTCTCCCTTGTGTATAATTGTTATAACGAAAACTATTCCTTTGCCTCACTAAAGGCGTTGCTCTTAAACCGGGTCATTCCATGGAAAGACCGTACCGTAATAGAAGATTTAATTTCTTTTGGCATTGAAATGCACTGTGTGACAAGTTGGAATGAAGGGGGAAAGCCGGTTGATATTTGGAAGGCCGCATTTTCATGCAGGCCAAAATTCTGGAATGAGAATTGGGAATTCCGCAAAGAACGGCTAAAATCATGGTTCATGGAATTTTCCTCTCATCTCGAAGCCCTTGCCGGAGCCAGGTCTTTTAAAAACCTCCTTACGGCTTACATGATTTTCCGGCAGGAGTTTTTTGATACCGCAGCTTTTTCGCCGGAAGAAAATCTTGTCATGGGACGCTGCATAGAAAAACTTGAAGAATTGATAAGCTTGGAGCAGGATTATCCGGATTTAATTTCAGTTAATCCCTGCAAGGATTTTGTTTCTGTACTTAATGAAGGGGTTTACGTTCCCCAGGAATCCTCAGGCGGGGTAAATGTTTTTCCATACCGGGTCGCAGCCGGAAGTCCATATACCCTTCACATTGTATTTGGGGCAAACCAGGATGATTGCACCGTTGTATACCCCGGTTTGGACGGAATTCCTTCTGTAGAAAAATCACTTTTGTATTCCGGAAATAAAAATCCTGACAGGGATGTTTCTATCCCTTTTTTTCTGTCTTATATTTTGGGAAGCATTTTGGAAAAAAGCAAGGAACTTCCTGTTTCCGGGGCTGTTTTTACCTGTGCTTCAGAGACCTTTAATGGTTACAAGATTCCCCATGTGTTTTTCCAGGATACAGGAAAAAACACAAAGGCCGATTTTAATTTTGACAAATGGAGCTTGTTCAGGGATGAAAAACAGTTGATTTTGGGAGACAAATATAAAATAAAAAAATTATTTCCTGTTCAGCAAATGGGATTTTTGAACTGGTATCATAGAAAATCTGTCTCCGTAAGCGGTTCCCTTCTTAAGGCCCCTTTTAAAGATTCTCCGGAAATATACAATTTCCTGCTTAATACAAAAAGATTCCGGGATGGACTTATGGTTGTTTCCCAGTCGGATTTAAAGGAATTCTACAAATGTCCTGCAAGCTGGTTTTTCCGAAAGTTTTTAAGGATAGAGGAAATGAATCTTGATTCAATTCTTGCAGACGAAAAGAACATAGGAACTGCCGTTCATGAAATTCTTGAAAAATTCTACTTCCATATCAAAGAAACCGGAAAATCCCCGGAGGACTGTATTTCATTGTTGGAAACCTTTGCAGGACAGGTTATAAATTCAGATAATGAATTTTCGGGTCCTTTGGCAAAACCAGTCTTTGAGGCCATGAAGGAAAAACTTATTGCCCTGAGCACCGGTATAATTCAAAACGATGAGGAAAAAGGTTTTACGGAGAAAATTATTTCCTTGGAGCAGGATTTGTACTGGCAGTACAAGGAAATTATTTATCATGGAAGGATTGACAAGATAACCTTGAACGATGCAGATTCCCTGACTTTGATTGATTATAAAACCGGGGAATTGCCTCCTCCGCAGGATTATACCCTGGAACCTTCCAGTGGTGCAGTATTGGAAGATTTTCAGATGCCGGTATATGTAACTCTTGCGGAAAACAGTCCTGGGTCGGTTCTCAGGGGCAGAAAAATCGGGGGAGGGGTCTTTGTGGGTAAAAATTCCGTAAGGGTTGTTTTCCCCTGTAAAAACGGTACAAGGGATAACTATGAAAACATTCTGATGATTCTGCACGAAAATGCTGAAACTTTTGTTGAGCGGATAAAAAAACTGGATTTTACAGTTCCGGAAGAAGTCCGGTATGAAAGTTGCTTAGGATGTGGCTACAGGACTTTGTGCCGGAATACTTACAGGGGAAACTAGGGGAATTCAAATGCCAAAACTTGGATATGAGGATATTATCGAATCTCTTGATTCGGAACAAAAAAAAGCGGTTACAGGAATGGAAAATACTGTAATATCTGCCGGGGCAGGATCCGGAAAAACAAAGGTTCTTGCCTCCAGGTATGTGCATTTAATCGTAAAGGAAAAAATACCCGTAGAAAATATTTTAACCCTTACTTTTACCCAAAAGGCTACAGCAGAGATGTACAGCAGGATTTACAGGACTTTGGAAAATTGCCGGGAAAAAGAAGCAGAAGTCGCCGTAAAGAATTTCAGTCAGGCTAAAATTTCCACAATCGATTCTTTTTGTGCTTCTGTTTCCAGGGATGCCTGTGCCGGGTTTGGGGTGGCACCGGGGTTTGTTATTGACGATGCAAAATGCCGCCAGCTTGCTTCAAAACTGGCACTGCCTTTTATTTTGGAAAGACGTAAAAACCGGGGGCTGCTTAATTTCCTCAAAAAAATACCTGTAAGAAGGTTGGCAGAGGAACTTTTTGTGGAAGCTGCCTGTTATCCCGGGCTTACCTCCCCGATTATTTATGAGAAAGTTTTGGAGCTTCAAAGGAATACCTTATGTGCAAAGATAAATGAAACAATAGAAAATATCAGGGATCAGATAGAAAATATAGCAATTATTCCAAGAAACACTGGCGGTGCCTCATTGTCAAAAGCTTTGGATATTATTTTGGAAATAAAGCAACATGTGTACCCGGAAGTAAGGCTTTCTGAATCCGATATGTCTGATATGTCATCCATCGGTTTTTTGCCCCAAAGTGAGGAGTATGTTTTTTTCCGGGATAAAATCCACGAATTATCATCTGTCAGGAAACCCGGATCAAATTCAAAAAAAGAAGGGGATTTGCTTTTAAGGGAAAGCCTGTCTGCACTGAAAGGGGAAGGGAAGGAACAGGGTTTAATTTCGTTTTTTGATGTCCTTAATTCTGGGATCGAGACTTTTCCACTGGTTATTGAAATTTTTCGTTTACTTAAGGAATTCCAGCAGATATATATCAACGAAAAACGGCGGTCGGGGGTCTTATCCTTTAAAGATTCTGCTGTTATGGCCCTTGACGGGCTTATAAACGACCCGGTTTTGCGAAAACATTATAAAACCGAAATCAAGGCTATAATGATTGATGAGTTTCAGGATGACAACCAGCTTCAGAGGGATTTGCTTTTTCTGTTGGCAGAGGACGAAAACAGAATGGAAAAAAGCGTACCGACACAAAGGGAGTTGTGTCCCCGTAAACTTTTTTTTGTCGGGGATGAAAAACAGTCAATTTATAAATTCCGTGGAGCCGATGTATCTGTTTTCAGACAGCTTACTTCGGACTTAATACCGGAATCCAGGAGAAAATCCCTTCCTGTTCTGGAAACAAATTACAGGACCGAAGAAGCACTGTTGAACCTGTTCAACAAGATTTTCCCGCTGGTGTTTTCCATGGGAGGGGAATACATATACGAGGCCTCTTTTTCCGGAATAAAAACCAAAAAAAACAATCCTGATGTAAGTCCTTCGATGAATATTACATTAATCCATAAGTCACTGGGAGAAGAAAAACGCAAATCCTACATAAAAGAAGCAGAAGCATCTGTGGTGGTGGATAAAATAAAAAAAATTGTATCAGAGGGAATAAAAGTTTTTGATTCGGATACCTGTTCCGTCCGGCCCTGTTCTTATAAGGATATTGCGGTGCTGTTCAGAAAAACCACAGACCTTCAGTATTATGAGGAAGAATTGAGAAAAAATAATATTCCTTTCCTTACACAGAATCAGAG
>JADIMM010000102.1 GCA_017694795.1 Candidatus Gallitreponema excrementavium | reverse complement strand
ATAAATAAATAAAAAAATTTCTGATAGTTAAAACAATTTTTAAAGCTCCCAAATTAGTAATCTTCGTAGCAGGACCAGTAATCATAAAAGCAGCTGCACTTCCAATACTCATTCCATCTGTAAGCCATGCTGAAATAAGCGGTATGGTTCCACCACCACAAGCATATAGGGGAACACCCATTGTTGCAGCAAGAAGGATTCCTAATCTTCCGTCTTTTCCGAATATCGAAGAAATAAAATCCCCAGGAATATACCGTTGAAACAATGCTGACAAAAACACCCCAAGAAGAAAATACGGACCTGTTATCTTTAAATTTCTTCCGATATTCTTCATAAATCTTATAAATAAATTTGAATGAGTGTCACGATTCTTTTTTTCTTCCATTTCTTTAAATGTGAAAAAATTACCCTTAAAAAGATTAACAGCTAAACCAGCTACGATTCCACAAAAAAAACATGATATAATTCTTATGGCTACCACCTTACTTCCTAATGCCCCAGAGTATATTATGAGCTGCGGATTAAGAAGAATTGAACTCATCATAAAAGCTGCTAAAGGCCCCTCCTTAACCCCGCTTTTTGAAAGAGAAGTTACAATAGGAATTGTTCCATACATACACAGTGGTGACGCAATACCCAATAACGATGAAATAAACAGTGCTATTACTCCTTCCGAAAATCTTCCAGTTGATTCAACAGCTTTTACAATCCATTTTTTAAAGAAAACAGAAATTACAGAACCGATAATAACACCGAATAAATAATACTTGAAAATTTGTATAAACTGAATTTCAAAATAATATGAGATATATACAAATTCCCTGTAAAGAATATCACTCACCAATATTTACCAATTTGTATTTTCTACTTCCCAGACCTATTTTTTCAGCATGTTCAAGAGTATGCAACCCGTCTCTAGACTCAATTCGTTTAACAAGAGATGCACCGTCCCCGTCTTTTTGGGCGTAAATAAAATCAATACAAGCCTGATCAAGTGCAACGGGATCGTTAGAAGCAAGAATTCCTACATCGTGCATATCCGGCTCTGCGGGATTCCCGTCACAGTCACAATCAACAGAAAGGCGATTCATTACATTAATGTACGTAATCCTCTTTCCTTCACCTAAATAATCTGATACAGACTTCCCCGCTTCTGCCATACTTTCTGTAAAATCTTTCTGGCTGCCTCCCCATGGATTTGTTTTACTTTTTCCTCCTGAATGAATCCAGCTTTTTCCTGTAGAAGAACCCAAACCAATGGAAATATTTTTTATTGCACCGCCAAAACCAGCCATGGCATGGCCTTTAAAATGAGAAAGAACAAGATAGCTGTCATAATCAGGAAATGAAGCCCCGACATAATTCTCTTTTAATACCTCGCCTCCGTTTACAGCCAAAGTAAATGAACCCTTTTCATCTTGGATTTCAAAAGGAGCAATTGCTGTAAATCCGTGATCTTTTGCAACCTGATAGTGCATTCTGGTTTCAGAGCGGGAACCTCCATAAGCTGTATTACATTCCACTATTGTTCCATTTACCAATTTAACCAAATCAGCAATAAGTTCAGGTCTCAAATAATTACTTGCAGGAGGTTCACCGGTTGATAGTTTCACTGCAACCTTTCCCTCAGCTTTCCAACCCAAAGCATTATAAATTTTTATCAGGGCCTCAGGGCTTATTTCACTTGTAAAATAAACAATAGACGATTTCTGATTCTGTCCAAAAGAACATAAAATACAAACAAAGGCAATAAACACAAAGATTATCTTTTTTTTCATATTTTCTCCTTTCATGACTCCATGATGTCAATTTTCATACAAAAACAGTATAAAATTTTTATTTGCAGCTGTCCAATTTTTATTATTTATGATTATGTATAGTAAAAAAATATGGAACATAAAGGAATTTCCGTAATTATACCTTGCGAACCAATTAAACGACATAAAAAAATAATTTCCTTTTTTTTATTTTTTGTGAGTTAACAATTTTTAAGTAACTTTTCCGCTTTCATATTACATAACCAGCAGGGAGAATTTTACCATATTTTTTCCAACACGGGCTGAATTCAAATCCAAAAAATTAAGCGTAATATAATTTGGCTCTTATATTTAACTGCAGGTGGAATAAATAACCACATTATTTGCAATTCCAAGGGTAGTATAATATCATATAAAATTTTCAAACAGGTATATTCTGCATTCCCATCTTTTTTCAGCTGAGGCACTTGAATTGGATAAACAGCCTAATTAACGATGCAGTCCCGGCTTTCCTTTTATGATAAAAATTAACCTGCTACAGCATGACACAACACCCCATCTTCATTGACTTTTCACCCGGAAGGTTTTAAGCTTTCAGGAAGAAAGAACAAACTTAAATGAACGCTCCATAACGATAAAAAGCGGTATACGGGCCGCAAATATACTTGGCAGGGAAATCCCGGCGGAAACATCCGACCTGCTTAACAGCCGGAACAAAACAATAGTTACAAAGAAGAACCCGGGAACTGGTTCAATACAGGTTCCGGAAAAAATATTTTAAGTGGCAAAGAGGAATTATTGGCAAATTGCATATCAAAAATAAAAAATTAAAAAAATCAGCTTTTACAATCTTGCGTTCAAATTTTCAACAGCTTTCACTGGAGGCAGTCATTATCCCAGGTAATGGAATAGGAGAAAAAGGCAAAATCAGGGATGGCAGTTTCAACCTAACCGGAACTAAACACGTAATTTCTGCAAGTCTGGATTCCGCCTCCAGGAACAGCACCGGGGCTGAAAAAGAAAAGGCCTTGCAGGAAAGTTACAGGAAGGCTTTTAAAGCCGCCGGGGAGCTGGGATGCAAAACCTTGGGGCTGCCCTTCCCTGCATGGGAAAGTTACGGTATCCCCAAAGAGACGGAGCTTAAAGTCCTGGAAGAAGAAATACGTAACTTCCTTCTAGAACACCCTGTGCAGGTTGTCCTTGCGGTAAAAGAAAAAAAACTTTCCCTGGTATCCGGAAAACTTTTTGACGGGATTCAAAACTTTATTGAAAGCAACGCTGAGCAGGAAGAAGACAGCGAGGACATTCTGTATTCCGGACCGGTGCCCTTGGGTGCTGTCCCTGTCCAGGGAAAACCAATCCACAACCGGCGGGAATATTCCCACGCACAAAAAAGATTACTCTGTGAGGAGCCGGCTCCATTAGGCTCTGTTCCTATACGTAGAAAACCAATCCACAGCCGGCGGGTATATTCCCACGCACAAAAAAGATTACTCTGTGAGGAGCCGGCAGAATGCGAAACAGAAATTGCCGGAGCCTTACCGGAGGCGGATGGAATACAGGACTTTATAGACAGCTCAGGCGGTAAACTGAATTTCCAGAACACCCTGCAACACCTGATTGCGGAGCGGAAACTCGACAACGCTACCGTGTATAAAAAAGCTTTTATCGACAAAAAATTTTTTTCAAAAATAATCACAAAAAAAAATTATGTACCCAAGAAACCCACGGTGATGGCATTGGGACTGGCTCTGGAACTGGAAATCCGGCAGTACGAGGACTTTCTTGCCAGTGCAGGATACGCCTTTATGCCTTCCAGCAAATTCGACCTGATTATCAAATACTGCGTATTGAATAAAATCTATAATATAATAAGCATCGACCTCATCCTTGATTCCTACGGTCTGCCTTGCTTTTCCCCGGAATGAGATTCTGCCCCGCCGGTTCAAAACCTTTAAAATAAAAAGTCGCCGGAAAAGCGACCATCAGGAAAAGCCTTCGTGGTAGCATAGGGTAAAAGGTCCCTGAAGCGGCTTGATTCTGCGTCAGGGATTATTGAAAGCCATATTCAAAACCAAGGGGAGGCAACAATATGAAAAAGGGTCTTACAGAAATTGTTTTTATTCTTGACGAAAGCGGCTCTATGAGCGGACTTGAAAAAGACACGGTGGGAGGGTTCAATTCTTTTATCAAAAAACAGAGGAAGATTGAGGGGGAAACATTGGTATCGGTAGTTCTGTTCAACGAAAATTCAAAGGTGTTGTACGACCGGACGGAGCTTTCCAAAATCGAAACCATGACGGAAAACCAATACTGTCCCGGAGGCTGCACAGCCCTTTTAGACGCAGTGGGCAACGCCTTAAATCACATCAGAACAATCCACAAGTACGCCAGGGAAGAAGACCAGCCTGAAAAAACGGTTTTTGTCATCACCACCGACGGGGAGGAAAACTCCAGCAGGGAATTTACTTACCGGAAAGTCAAAGAATTAATCGAAAGGCAGCAAAAAGATTACGACTGGGAATTCATTTTCCTCGGGGCGAACATTGACGCAGGGGAAGAAGCGGCAAAAATCGGAATTGCTCCGGAACAGGCGGTACGGTATGAATGCGACAGCGCAGGAACACTCCTTAATTTTGAGGTGCTGGGAGAAGCCATGTGTTCCGTGCGGGAAGGAAAAAAGCTGAACCGGAGTTGGAAAAAAGACATAGAAAAGTATTACGGCGAAAAGGAAAGGTAACCTCCGCTCCGCCGCCGCTCTTTGCCTGCGGACAATCCATACGGGCAACAATGGTATGGGAGCAAAAAACTGGCAACAGAAATGGGAGATTTGCAAGGGGCATATTCCAGGCGTATCAATATTAAACACCGGCTGGTTTATGAAGTGTTTGAAGAAGAACAGACAGTGAAAATCATCAGCTTATGGACCCATTATGAATTTTAGGAGAGTGTGAACCGCCAAAGCCCCAGACCGCCGGTTGCAAAAAAAAGAAACGGCGTACGGGGGTCCAGGGGCGCTTTGGCACCTAAAAAACTCTGACTTATCAAACGCCGTAAGCCAAAGCCTACGAATTCAGCTTACGCTGAATTCGCTAATCAGAACGCCGGTTCCATAAGCGGAAAAACATTCCAAAGCGAGAACCGGCATACTGTCCCAGAATTCGGCTTCGCCGAATTCTGGAGTTTTGGCACAAGGCGTTTGCACAAGAGAGGACTGTTTCTGTGCCAAAACGCCTTTCCCTTATATTTGACTACTTTTTCAAAAGTAGAGTTTCCCCTGCTTTTCCAAAGCAGAAAAAGATTCCTCCACTCGCCTAGCGGCTAAAACTGGCAACGGAGGTGTGGATGTGTGGCGGTATCAGGAAACGGAGCTGCCGTTGACGGGACGGATAATCCGGCAGGGATTTCCCGCCGCCACCACATTTTCCGGAATGTCTTTATAAGAACTCTTCCCATACAATTAACCGCCCTATTTCCGATGGTTACACTTGGAAGCCTAATGTCTCACCATCCAAACGGCCTGCCACTGCAATAGTTTAAAAAAATTGCAAAATGATTTACCTGCTGTTTAAAATATTTTAGATGCATTTTCCCAATTTCATGTTAAATAAAAGTTTTTAAGTATATGCAGAAAGTTTTTCAGGTTCTATTCTTCAAAAACCTTTTTAAATACCTTGTAGTTCTTTTGTTGCGAATCAGGGCAATACACCGCAAATTCAATTACAGCAAAAGCATTTTTGTATTCTTCAATGACTTTTTTTGCTGCCTTTGCAACGAGTTCCGGAGGATTTCCGAATTCGCCACAACCAAAGGCTCCCAATATTGCAACATCGGTTTCATTTTCAAGCATTACATCAAAAATTCTTTTGAACCTTTTTTCAAAAATTTTAAAAAGCTCATCATGAGAAATTTCCTCACCCTGTTTTTTTAATGAAGCAATATCCGGAGCAGCACAGGTAAAAACATCAATATTAAACCATTCATCCTCAGGTAATAATTCGGGATAATCGCTGTCTGTTTTAAAAACAACAACATCGGGAGAATAAATAATATCATCAGTCCCCAAAAGTTGTTTCTCTTTTTCATGGGCTTCATAAAACTGTAAAGAAACAAAATAATCGGTTATGGAACTGTACAGAGTCGAGGAACGGCAAATTGATTCCTCTTGGGATTTAGCACCTGTTAAAACACCGCCACCGGGAGTAAAACTATTTGCAAAATTAAGAACACCGACCCTATATTCACTGCTGATATAATCAAAGGCTGCCTCAAGACTCCGGTTCCTCGTTACAATTATATCAACAGGCTCCTCATATACATCCTTGTTTGCATAAACCTCAACTGCGGAAGTATACAATTTCTGATTAATAATCATGTGTTTGACAGCATTTACCAACTTAGGATTTTTAACACACATCTCCCGGGTGTCCCGGAAAATTTCAACTAAATCTTTTTCCATTTTTTCCTCACTTTTTAATTTATTTTGCACATACTTAAAAACATACAAAAATCATATTACTTTTTTTTCTGATTTGCAAATTTACAGGCAGTATTTTATACTTCTGCTTATAAAAAATAAGGCATTAAAATGATGAAAGACAAAAATCAAATCATCAAACAACAAAAAAATTTTATCTCCGAATTAAAACAAAAACCCCTGGACTTTATTTCTAAAATTGATAAAACCGAAATAGAAACAATTCTTTTGTCCGGCAGTGTTGCAAGAGGGGATTATTTTCCTGGAAAATATGGAGGAATGACCGATTTAATTATTATGAGAAAACCCGGCAGCATGATTTCCCCGGAAGAATTACTCGGAGAAAACCAAGATCCCGGGATTCCCTATCACTGTGTTTGCAGTGAAGGCAACTGGTTTGAAATTCTTTTTTCGGACTTTATTGATATTGAAAAATTCCAAATGCTGGATGAAGCAAGAAAATCGGCAATCATGGAATCAACCGTCCTGTTTGATAAAGCAGGAAAATACGGCAGTCAGTCAGAAAAAATAAAAGAATTGACCTGGGAATATTGCAGAAAGGAGTTAAAAAGAAATATTGAATACATCCGGTATTTGATTTCTGATTACAAAAAAGACCGCTGGTACCGGCGGGAGGCATTTTTACAACTCCATGAAAACCTTAATACGGCAATAAATGCAGGGATTAAATGCCTTTTTTACATAAATAACCTCTATCCTCCGGCAGAGGACAGAAGGTTGTATTATTCTTTCAGCTTAAAAAAACTTCCTGAAAACTACCGTGAAAAAATCCCGGATTTAAAAACCCAAATCGCCGGTGATAAAAACGATTACTTTAGAAGGGAAAAAATTTTCAGGGAAGTACTTTTAAATTTCATCGAAAAAAAAGCACAACCAACACCAGGATAAAATCAATACCTCATATTACAGAATGGGGCAATCACTCCTCGAGAGATGAAAGGAATTCCATGATTTCTATGTTCAGGGCTTGGCTGGCATAGTCAAAGGCTGTGTCCCCCTGGGTGTCCCGGGCAGCGGGATCTACACCACATTCTGTTACCAGATATTGAACTATTTCCAAAGTACCCAGCTGGGCTGTTGTGTGCAGAGGCGTAACCTTTGTCCTGTAATAAGTGCGGTAGGTAAAGATATCAGGATATTTTTGAGCCAACAGCTTGACACATTCCAGACTGCTGAAATCTACGGCATATATGGCAGAGTCATTATCCTGGGCATCGGTTTGCCGGGGATCTGCCCCGTTGTCCAGTAAAAATTGTACGATATCCGGATTCTTTACTATCAAAGCCAACTGGAGCGGCGTAATGTCTTCAAAAGAAAGAGGGGTAGCAGGATCAAAGTAATAACTTATAGTAATCTGCTCATGTATGGACTGGGGGTTTTCTGAAAGACAGGTTTTTACCGTTTCAAGGTCTTGGATTGCTATTGCACGGTACAAGGGTGGCAAATCAACCATGGCATCAAGATAACACAGAAAAACATAGAACATAAGGTATCCCTGTACTCCCGAATGGACATTCCATCTTGTATAGTCAATGGGGGTGTATCCGCTTTTATCTATTGCATTGGGATCCAATCCGTAGGTTTCTGTCAGATGCCGTGCCATTTCCGAAGATCCAAAAGCGGCTATCTTATGAAGAAGGGTAGTTCCGTTCTCGTAGGTTCTGTAATTCAACAAAGTATGGTCGTGGCTTACCAGTATGTCCAGAATAGAGGGGGTACTGTAGAGTGCTGCATAGGTTATGCAGTCCCAATCAACGTCATCGGTAAGTGTGGGATCTGCACCGTGTTGCAAAAATAATTTTATCATGTCAGGGTTTAGAGTGACTATTGCCATATGCAATGGTGTTGCTTCATTGACATCAACCATGGCTCCCTCAAAACCTTTCATGAATTCTGTATCTGTGTGTTGTTTCAGCAAATTAGTGTCCGCTTTGATAAGGTTTTCGGCAGTTACCAGATCACCTTCTACTATGGCTTGTTCCAAGGCTTGGAAACTCTCCCCTTTTGGAATGGAAGTTGCACCATAGGAAAACAAAATTCCTGTCCACAAACATAAGAAAACAATAGTCACTTTTCTCACGGTAAATTCTCCTTTGTGGCGTAACACCGGAAGCACGCGGTTTTACGCATACGGGTATGAGGGATTGTAACACGTAATATAGAATGGTTCTAGCTTTTTTTATACTTTCCAGGGGATAAAAATTGTATAGAACCTTTGTCCCGCAAGAATTGAAGCTGCTGAGTGATGTTTGCTTCGATATTGTTATTGCCAGGAGTTACACATTGACAAGTATCGATATGTTTTGTATCTTAAACATACAGGGAGGTAAAATGAAAGATACAGTAAAACCGGACAGGGAAGCCGTTGCCAGAATTTTTAAGGCTTTCTGTGATCCTAACCGGATCCGTGTTTTGGAATTATTGCAAGCCGGTGAAATGTGTGCCTGTAAGATTCTGGAAGAATTGAATATCGGGCAGCCTACTTTATCCCACCACATGAAAATTCTTTGCGAGGCTGGAATTGTTAGTGCCAGAAAAGAGGGAAAGTGGAGCCATTATTCTTTAAATCCGGAAGGTTTTTCCCGTGCATCCGGGATTCTGTCAAGTTTATGTCCTTTGCCTGTGAAAAACACTGTTCCGGTACAGGAATGCAGTTGCAATAAAAATAAATAAAAAACAGCAATATATCGATATATTGCAATGTATAAATATATAAAGGAGCAATGAAAGCAATGGAAATTGTAAAAAATATTTGGTTGTTTTTTCAAAATGAAGTTTTAGTAATGCAGTGGCTGAACCGGTTGATAGGTCTAGGACTTGAAAAAGCCGGCTTGGATTCAACAAACCCGTTCAAAGGAACCCTTCAGTTCTTTCTTTATGACACCGTTAAAATCCTCGTACTGCTGACGGTTTTAATCTTTATTATTTCATATATCCAGAGCTATTTTCCTCCTGAACGGGCTAAGCGGATTTTAGGAGGATTCAAAGGCTTGGGGGCAAACTGCATTGCAGCTCTTTTAGGAACAGTAACGCCCTTTTGTTCCTGTTCTTCCATCCCCCTTTTTATGGGATTTACCGGAGCGGGCTTGCCGTTAGGGGTAACCTTTTCCTTTTTGATTTCTTCTCCCATGGTGGATTTAGGGTCTCTGGTGCTGTTAATGAGTATTTTTGGCTGGAAAGTCGCCATTACCTATGTGATTTTAGGACTGGTTATTGCGGTTGTAGGAGGCTCCCTCATTGAAAAATTAAGGCTGGAGGATCAGATTGAAGATTTTATCCGCAAGGGAACCAGTGTCTCTTTGGAAGAAGAAAAACTTTCAGTAAAAGAAAGGATAAAGTTTGCCGGGGAAAAAGTTCTTGAGACACTGAAAAAAGTTATTCTCTACATACTTATCGGTGTCGGTATCGGTGCTTTTATTCACAACTGGATTCCGGAAGATTTTATTGTCAGTGTGCTTGGAAGCGGTAATCCGTTAGGGGTAGTTTTGGCAACTCTGTGCGGCGTTCCCATGTATGCGGATATTTTTGGTACTATTCCCATTGCAGAAGCACTGTTGGCAAAAGGGGCTCTTTTGGGAGTTGTGCTGTCTTTTATGATGGCAGTAACAACCCTTTCATTACCTTCTATTATAATGCTCCGTAAAGTGGTGAAACCTAAGCTCTTGGGAATATTTGTAGGAATTTGCACTTTGGGAATCATCATAGTAGGATATTTTTTTAATGCGGTACAGACACTGTTGATATAAATTGTGGGAACCAAATAGACTTATGGAGGGAATATGGCAGAAAAATGGTATCCGGTGGTTGATATTGTCAGTTGTATTGAATGCGGAACCTGCATTGAGTTTTGCCCCCACGGGGTTTTTGACAAGGCAAAGGCCCCGGTTCCGGCGGTTATTTTGCCGGCGGGCTGCGTGGATTTATGCCACGGGTGCGGAGACCGGTGTCCCGTGGGAGCAATCACCTATGCAGGAGACACAACAGGCTGGATTCCACCGGTGCTACGGGTAAAAGGCGGTATGCCGGACACCAGCCCCCGTTGCGGGTGCAGTCGCGGCAGAAAATTATAATTTATATATAATACATATTGCACGGCAGAGGATGTGCCGGCAAGGAGGTTATTATGGGATTATTTAATTTCGGTAAATCCGGAGAGAAGGAAGGAAAAAAACTTCCCAAGTGTTCCTGTCAGTGTGGGGGGACCGCTTCAGAAGCCGGGGAAACTACAAAGGCAGACACGGGATGTTGCAGCGGCTCACGGGAATTGCAATCTGTTAAGGTTTTAGGTTCCGGCTGTAAAAACTGTCATGCCCTGTTGGAAAACACCGGGAAGGCCTTGAAGTCCCTGGGGTTTTCCCTTGAACCGGAGTATGTTACCGATATGGCAAAAATCATGGAGTACGGTGTTATGAGTATGCCGGCACTGGTTGTAAATGAACAGGTACTTTCCATGGGAAAGGTTTTAAATACTTCTGATATAGAAAAACTTTTGGACAAACATGGTTTTATCCATGGGTAAGAAAGTAGCGTTTATCTGCGTCCATAATTCCTGCCGGAGCCAGATTGCAGAGGCACTGGGGAAACACTACGCCGGAAGTGTCTTTCAAAGCTATTCGGCAGGAACGGAAACAAAACCACGGATAAACCAGGATGCAGTGCGGCTTATGAAAGAGCTTTACGGCATAGATATGGAGAAAAACCAGTATTCCAAGCTGATACAAGATATTCCCAAACCTGACATAGCCATTTCCATGGGCTGTGAGGTGGGCTGTCCCTTTATCGGAAAAAGTTATGACGATAACTGGGAACTGCCGGATCCAACCGGGAAAAGTGACGAAGTTTTTAAAGACATCATAAGCAGAATAGAAAGAAAAATTCTTGAGTTAAAAGAAAAACTTTCGGATTAAACCGGGAATTTCAATTGTTGAACGATAAGGCTGCCGGTTATTTCAGGGAGAATAGGTTACCCTGAATGTTTGATAAACCACAGTAAAATCATCCGCCCCTGGGATTAACCGGTTATTTTATCCCTTTAAGAAAGTAAGGTGTTCAAGATGATAAACGGGAACCAGGGGAAGCAAAATCGGGGTTTTGGAAACATATTTTTGGTATTCCGGGTCGCTTCCGTAATTTTTATTCTGCCTGATTTCCAGGCGTCTTGCCCCGCCGAACATAATGTACACAATTGAAACATAGCCCACTGCTGCAATAACCCACTGCCATACATTTTGCAATGCCCCTATGCCTGACAAAAAGCATCCCGTCCAGAAAAGTATTTCACCAAAGTAATTAGGGCATCTGACAATCTTATAAAGCCCCCTGTCGCAAAACCTGCCCGGATTTTTTTTCTTTGCCCTTGACTTCTGAAAATCCGCCAGGGATTCCAAAAGAATTGCTATTGCCATGATACAAGCCCCGATATAAGCCCACAGGGAATCAATTTTCACCATGGAATCATCCTGAATTCCGCCTGCAACCGAAATGTTATACAACCTGTAAAACACCGGGGAAATCTGCAAAACATACAGTATAAAAACGGAAACCCAGATTATAAACTTGAAAGGAACAGTTATGGGCCGGCTTGTCTTTGTTAATCCCGGAAGAGCTTTTTTATATGATGCACTCCGGATTTCCCTGAAAAGTAAAAACCCACTCAACCTGCAACCATAGACTATAAGCAGGGAACAAAGCAAAACGGTGTCCAAAGACAATTCCGGGGTAAACAGCACCAGCAATGTCACACCGCAGCCGGCAACAGAAAACCCATATCCTACGGAAATAAAGTACAAAAATTTAAACCAGCCTATCCCGCTGATTAAAGCAGCCACAATCAATACTATAAGAAGTTCAGTTGAAAATACCATATAACCCCGAAACCATAGCTCAAATAAAGAAGATTATCAAAAGCTGGGCTGAAATAACCCGGAGGAACATAGACAAAGGATAGACAGTGGCATAACCTACAGCCGGTGCATCACAGGATGTCTGCTCTCCGCTGAAAGCCAAAGCAGGGGGATTTGTATTTGCCCCGGACAATACACCAATAACAGTGTAATAATTCACATGGAAAACCAGTTTTGCCAAAAGCCCCATAACCAGATACGGGATAACCGTTATCAAAGCTCCGTAAGCAATCCAGATAAAACCGTTCTGTTCTACTATTGTTTTTACAAAGTCTGCACCGGCTCCCAAACCTACACTGGCAAGGAAAAGGGCAATACCGACTTCCCGGAGCATAAGGTTTGCACTGGCTGTTGCATAGGTCACGATTTTAAAATCCGGCCCGAAACGGCTTATCAAAATTGAAACGATAAGCGGCCCTCCGGCAAGCCCCAACTTTACAGGAAAGGGGACCCCTGGCAGGGGAATGGGAATACTGCCCAAAACACAGCCCAAAAGGATTCCAACAAAAATAGGAATCAGGTTAGGCTGGTTAAGGCGTTTAAGGGAATTACCGAGAAGGTGTTCCGCATGGCTAATGGCATCTTCGCTTCCGACTATAGTTACCCGGTCTCCGATGTGGAGCCTTAAATCAGGGGAAGCCACCAAATCCAACCCTGCCCGGTTAACCCTTGTTATGGAAGCCTCAAAGTTCTTGCGGATATTAAGCTCTGCAAGGGTCTTTCCGTGAAGTTCATTTTTTGAAATAAGAATCTGCCTCGAAATAAGATTATGCTCTGTGATATTCCACTCATAATCACTTTCTTCCCCCAAAAGGGAAAAAATTTCAGGCAAATCATTCTTTCCTGCCACAATCAAAACCTTGTCCCCTGTATGAAGGACTGTTTCACCGTCTGCAAGGACTGCCTCGTCGGAGTTTGCAGGCCTTATACGGGAAATTATAAATTTGGAATTAAGCTGTTCCGTAAGCCAGGAAATTTTCTTTCCGTTCCCCTTATCTTCCGTAACAAGGGCTACAGCCCGGACAACTTCCTGCCGGGAGCCGGAACCGGAAATTTTTGTCGCAGCCTCTTCTTCTTCCTTGGGGTTTATCTTGGTAAGATACCTGAGGAGCAAAAGGGTAAGAATTGCCCCTACAACCCCCAGAGGATAAGCAACTGCATAGCCCATTGCAATTTCAGGGGCATTTGTTCCGGTAATATCGGTATAAGTCTGCTGGGCCGCCCCCAAACCGGGAGTATTGGTAACTGCACCGTAAAGGATTCCCACCATTGTGCTTATAGGCAGCTTTGTAATCAGATGAATCACTATTGTTGTAATTACGCTGACGGCAATGGAACCTGCGGCTATAAGGTTGAGTTTAAGCCCTCCTGCCCTGAAAGCAGAAAAGAACCCGGGGCCAACCTGGATTCCTATGGAATATACAAATAGAATAAGACCGAATTCCTTTATAAAGGAAAGGAGCCTGGAATCCAATGTAATCCCGAAATGTCCCAGAAAAATCCCTGCAAAAAGAATCCAGGTTATTCCAAGGGAAATCCCCTTTATCTTGATTTTTGCAAGAATATATCCTGCCGCAATAACTAAAGACAAAACAATCACGCTGTGTGCCACACCGCCGCTAAAGCTCTCCGGCACACCAAAAATCAATTCTTTAAAAAATTCCATAAGACTATTTTACAACTTTTCAGCCTTATATCAACCGGAAAAACAACAAAAGGAGAAAAGTTTAAAGGGGAAATACTTGCAACAGGGATTTAAAACCCGCCAATACACAAAAGACAGAAATTTAAACACTATAAGGATTGGGCTTACAGGCTATGAGAATTAAATCAACCAAAACACCTATCCCGCCAAGCCCGCAAGTTAACAGCCAAAGAATTCCGGTTCCCACTTTACCCTCATAAAAACGGTGTATTCCGAGATATCCCAAAAAAAGACAAAGGAAAAAAGCAACCCATTTATTTTTCATTTACAAACCTCCCGATTATTTCTTTATGATAGGAGAAATTATAACATTCTTTATGAAACATGGAAGAAAAAAAATAAATACTATTTATCACTATTAGGCTATTAACAAAATTAGCCAATACTATCGAATTGTACGTAAAACCCTTATCTGGTTAAAGCCTTTTGTATCCACGTCATCTCCGGCTTTAAAACCCTTTGTGCCGTATTCAAAATATAAATTTCCATCTTTGTCAAATTTCATAACTTCTGAAAATAAACACAGGGAAATGCCCGAAAGTAAAATCATTGTGAAAATTTTTTTCATGTAAAAAACCTCTTCTTTTTTACTGTTTTAATTTCCGTGACTTAAATCAAAAAACCATAAAACCAGGGTTCCCCCACTCGGGAAGCACCCTGTGATTTTATGGTTTTAAAATATAATCCG
Source organism: Candidatus Gallitreponema excrementavium (assembly GCA_017694795.1). Lineage (GTDB taxonomy): Bacteria > Spirochaetota > Spirochaetia > Treponematales > Treponemataceae > Gallitreponema > Gallitreponema excrementavium. The sequence continues at coordinate 1,580 of JADIMM010000102.1, read as the reverse complement.
TCTGAAAATCTTTATAAACCGCAACAAAACATAAACACTGTTACAAAAATCTATTCTATGTGCAGCCTATTACTGAACCTCAACTGAAATTATTCTGTTAAGCCCAGATTGCTTCTTTGCTTTCTCCTCGGCTTCACTGGCAGAGGTTGCCACAACTTTCACAACTTTTTCTCCATTACCACTCTTCAAAGTCACGGTATAGTTTCTTTCCATTGGCACGCAGTACTCCGCAGCCTGGGCAACCTGTCCCATATCCTGCAACAAATAAGCCCCATCTGCACAAACAACCCCTGTTACGGCCACAGCCACCAGTAAACACAGTACAACCTTCTTCATATAATCCTCCTGCTCTTAGTTTAAACTCATTGCGGAGTATAAATTTATTTCATTCCGTAAAGGAAGAAATTCACAAAGTATTTCCAAAAACTTTACGCAAATCCCTTACAATAAATTTAAATAGCCCATTCCGTTGCATGTGGAACAAACTGTCCGTCCGCTTCCCCTGCAGGCAGAACAGGATACATACCCCTGTCCTGAACAGGCACCGCAGTCCTCCCTTTCTCCGGTTAAAAAATCCACGGTTCTGTATCCCAACCCGGCACACCTGCTGCACCGTAAATTTCCTGCACCATAATCGCTTGACTGGCATTTTAAACAAGCTTTGTCCCCCCTACCGTTGCAAGCCCGGCAAGAAACTGTAGTCGGCTCTTCCACTTTTTCTATTATACAGCCGGCTCCATTGCAACCGGAGCAAACGGTATAACCTTTTCCGGAACAGAATCTACAATCTATCCTGCGTTGTCTCGCCTTGGGATTATACTGCGTGGTATATCCATGACCATCGCACCGGGAACATTCAAACCTACCCTTTCCATTACACTGGGAACAATCGCGGATAACCGTATCCATAGGAAATACAAAAGCCGGGATAATGAAACCTGCAAGAACCAACAAAGAAATTTTCTTCATTTTTCTCCTCCTGTTTTTCTTTTTATAAAATAGACTATAAGTCCATGTCACCAATAATACCTAAAATATCCATTGCAGGAATTTTACACGCAAGCCCAACACATAGGGTAAAGCCATTACCAACAACATCCTTACCCTCTCCAAAAGACAAGTTGTAACCAGCCCGGGTAAAAATTGAAAAACCTGCCGGCGCTTCAAAAAATGGAAAAAAAGAAAATCCAACTTCTGCCTGAGGATTAAAACCAAACATTGTTTCCATTATTCCAACTACAAGGGGAAATCCTATTCCCCAATTTAGTTCTACTTTCTTACAAAGTCTCGCCCCCCAGTTGAAATTCAAAAAATCAGCAAATAAAAAAATGTTAGAAGGTTTTTTAATTTTAGCACCAACAGACATCTCAACACCGTGACCAACGGATTCAAACACTGAGAAATTTACAGTACCTATGAGAGCATCATAAGTCAAAAATTCATACTGCACTCCTATAAAACCATTCCCGGAAGAAACCGCAGACAAATCATTTACAGATTTTCCATAAAAATCTCCAATACTCTGCGAAAAAGCCCCCACAAAGCAAATAAAACAAAATAACAGCAGACATATTTTTTTC
>JADIMM010000101.1 GCA_017694795.1 Candidatus Gallitreponema excrementavium | reverse complement strand
GAAGCGGCCATGAAGCTCTGGAAGAATTCGGAAAAAAGTGGAATAACAAATATCCGATGATTCAGGCTTCCTGGGAACGAAACTGGAATAACTTGACGGAGTTCTTTAATTATCCTAAAGATATCAGAAGGACTATTTACACAACCAATGCAATCGAATCCCTGAACTTTTCTTTGAGAAAAGTCACCAGAAATAAATCAAGCTTCCCGGATGATGATTCGATATACAAGGTAATGTATCTGGCAATTAAAAATGCCAGTGTCCGCTGGACTATGCCCATTAAAGATTGGGGACTGGCTGTTAATCAGTTTGCAATTTTATTTGACGGGCGTGTTCCCGGCTTTAATTAATCCCTACCATTTACACAGAATTTTTTACAGGGTCCTGCCAACAATTCACTATGGTATTTTACTTTATCTCAGCCAGTCTTTTTCAAGCAGAAACTGTTCAATTCCTATATACTGGATTCCTTTATCGTCCTGCCAAGGTTCTATATCATCTTTAACAACTACGATTTTTTTAAAAGAATCATGAATACGATTAAGAGATTGGGTTTCCTGCTCCATTTTTTCTTGCGTGTCCAAGTGTAAAGCGGATTGAATATAAAAACGGTTACTTCCTTTGTTGGCGACAAAATCTATTTCCAGAAAATTTCTCCGGCTTTTTCCTGTTGCGTCTTTTGTATTATGTTCAATGACCCCGATATCAACATCAAACCCTCTTATTTTTAATTCATTGAATATAATGTTCTCCATAATATGATTTTCTTCCTGTTGGCGGAAATTCAACCTTGCATTGCGCAAGCCCACATCAACAAAATAGTATTTCAAAGGAGTACTGATATATTTTTTCCCTTTTATGTTGTATCTGACAGCACTGTCAATTAAGAATGCGTCTTTAAAATAATCCAGATAAGTGCTGATTGTTTCCGGAGCCAGGTTTCGCTTTTTGACTGTTTTAAATGTGTTTGAAAGATTTAGCGGATTTGTTAAAGATCCTATTGAAGACGAAATAATATTCAGTAATTCTTCCAGATCCGAAGTGCTGTTTGTTATTGTGTGCCTTTCAAGAACATCTTTTAAATAAGTCCCTGTGAATAAGTCTTTTAAGTATTTACTTTTTTCTTCCGGAGTTTTTTTCGTAACAGCCAGCGGCATACCGCCATAGGTATAGTATTCTTTCCAAGCCTCGTTTTTATCACCTTTAAACGAAGTATAGAATTCTGCAAAAGAAAGAGGATATACTCTTATTTCATCTCCCCGGTCTCTGAATTCGGTAAGAATATCTGAAGACAACATTTTTGAATTGCTTCCGGTTATATATAAATCCACATTTTTAATTTTCATAAGCCCCAAAACTGTATCGACAAAAGTTATCTTCGAGTTTGGATTGTCTACATAAGGATTTTGTATTTCATCCACTTTCTGAATTTCATCGAGAAAAACATAATACTGTTTGCTTTTATCCGAAACAAGACTCCGTATATAGCTATCAAGTTCTATAGGATTTCTATATTTGGCATTTACAGTTTCATCCAAAGCCAATTCAATAATTTGATTTTCAGTAATGCCGGCAGAAACCAAATATTCATGGTAGATAGTAAAAAGAAGGTATGATTTTCCGCAGCGCCGGTTTCCGGTGATTATTTTTATAAGTCCGTTTTCCTTTTTGGAAATTAATTTGTTTAAATAATCAGGTCTTGCTATCATGTGTTTCCTGTCAATAAAATATGTGCGTAAATACGCATCTTTTTCAGATTTCAGTATATTCTTACAAAAGAAATTATGCAAGATTGATAACTGAAAAAATTGCGTATTTCTGTAAAAATTTCAGTTGTATTAAGGGTGCTTGTTTTTGCGGAGCCAGAAGTATTTTTCCTCTGTTAGGAATGGAATTGGTTGTTAAAAACATAAAATTGGCTGATAATAAAGGAAAGTAAAAGGAGAAGAGCGGTGAAATAATGAGTCATATTTTGAATATAATTTTGAGGAATTGGACAACAATGAACTACGGATTAACGGAAAAAGTTCTTATTCAGATCAGTGGAGAAGTATTATCATAAAAAAAGAGTGGATAGCCTGGAATAATTTTGCAAAACGATAAAAGGGTGTATAATAAAACACTGAAAGGAGATGCAGCCGAGGAAAAAAAATGATGCTGGCTGTATTGCTGCTGGTCAGCGTAGCGTCGGTTGTTTCCGGAACAGATTTTGAGGAAAGAATTTCGAGAAATATCTGGTATCGGGATTATTTCAACGAGGTTATTTACCGAAAAGGATAGGAACATCATAAATGAAAAAAATGAAAATTTTATTTTTTTTCTGTTCATTATGTATTGTTGCATCTATACGTATTGTTGCACAAGAAGTAAAGACTGATGAAGCGACAGGAGAACAAATATATATTTTGAAAGATGGATATACGCTTATTCTTACCGATGTTTTGGAACAGGGAAATCACGTATATAAGGTTTTCTTAAAAAAAGGAAATGAAATCTTTCTTGTTTCTTCCGGGCAGTATTTTAATGATGAGAAGTATTTTCCTCGCTATGAGGGCATCGATTTTAACGATTGTTTTGTGCTTGCGTTCTTTATGGGAGATTATAATTATGTTTTATATGATAAAGATACGCATGTTCCGGTATTGGATTTTTATCTGGGCGGATATGATATATCAAATAATCTGCTTATTTATTGGGAAAAAGAAAGCAGTATACCGGGGTACGCTGCCGCTGCACGTGTGTTTCTGCTTGATTTGCAAAATAAAAGAAAGTATCAATTAAACAGTTATTTAGCTGATTTTCAAAAGAATCAGACAGTTTCATATCTATTACATTTCCATAATCAATTTGAAATAATACAGGTGAGCGATACTGCTGTTGAAATTCTATATACCGGCTTTTATAATTACCTTAATGAAAATCAGGAAGTTAAGTGCAGGTTTTCAGTGAAACGGGATATATCAAGTTGAGCAATATAGAAAGATTTGTGATAAATTAATTTAATATAAGGCTGATATACAGACATATATATGTGTAATAATAAATAACTTGCAGTAGTGTACAAGAGGCAGTATACTGATTTAGGATATTGCCACCGTTGTATTAAGGAGTACCGGAAATGGGGGAGAACAAACATTTAACGCCGGTATGGATTGTGTATGTTGACGGGGAACGGCTTGATCCGATGTATGAAGGCGCGCTGGAACGAATCGTAGTAGACGACCAGCTTGACGGGGTGGGAAGCGCGGTGCTGGAGTTTGACTCAGGCGCGAAGCAGATACGTGACAGCGGGACATTTGCGCTTGAAAGCCAGGTGTCTGTGCATCTGGGGTATAAGGATGACTGTGCGCAGGTATTTGCCGGGGAAGTGACGGAATTCAGGGCTATTTAATGGATTAAAAGATAGATGCTTTCCTAGACGCTTTCTGCAAGATTTAGAATCATATGCAAAAGAAAATCCAGGAACTATGATTATAAAAAAATATGATATGAAAAGTGACAAGGAGATTCCTTATGAAGGATAATCTTTTTTCCAGTATTTTTATTGTAGTATATTTTTGTCTATACTGTATTTTCTTTTTATTTGTTTTACCAACACCAAATCAGATAGATGCTCGAATTTATTCACTGATTTTGGGCATTGAAGTTGGAGTGT
>JADIMM010000100.1 GCA_017694795.1 Candidatus Gallitreponema excrementavium | reverse complement strand
AAATCCAAATCGATTGAGGCAATATAAATCCCTTCTTCTTCCGGTGCTTCCAGAATGCACATATCCCTTGAGCCGGGCTGGTCCCGGAGCCAGGCTACTCCGTCAAAAACTGTGGAATGTCCGTTGCAGTCAGGCTGCCCCTTGGGATAATTGCAGGTTGCCACAGCAGTCATATTTTCATAAGCCCGGGTACGGAGGGCGGAAAGCCGGTTTATTTCCATTGGGCAGGCATTAGGGGCAAGGATAACTTCGGCGCCTTTCAACATCAGGATTCTTGCGCTTTCAGGGAATTCCCGGTCAAAACAAATCATGCTGCCGATTTTTACAACCGTTTCCCCGGTATCCAAATCCCCGGTGTAAAAATCCTCCCCGGAAGCAAGCACTTTCTCCAGGTCAAAACCGCAGGTGTGGACTTTGGAATAATGAATCACTTCTTTTCCCAGACGGTCAAAAACTATAATTGAATTAAGGGGCTTGCCCCTGCCTTTTTCCAAAAAGGTAATCCCGATTGCCATTTCAAGCCGGACAGCCAGAGAGGAGAAATTACGGACAAAACTGCTTTGGGCTGTCAAAGCAAGGGAATCCAGTTTTTCTTTATCCTGGGGAATTGAATACCCGCAGCTCCACATTTCGGGGAAGAGAGCTATATCCGCCCCCAGGGCTTTTGCCCTTTCGCAGGCTGCGGATCCAAGCCGTAACTGTTCTTGAAGGGTTTTCCCGGGAAGAAGCTGGAGAAGGGCTATTTTTAAAGTCATGGGTGCCTCCGATTTTGGTATAAGATTCTTGTTTGCTTTGTGAACAAATCCGGAACATTTTAAACTTTTTTTTAGAAAATACAAAGCCTCTGCCGGTATATTTTTTTTCGTGCGTTCACAGCCTGTCTTTGGGGAAATTCCTTAAATCTAAGCCGCCAGACCCGGTAAATACCAATTTACTTGCAGAATGTCTGCCGGTATAATAAAGGCTTTCCTTAAAAGAAATTCATTTTTACAAAGGCTTTGTCGTATTCGGTGAAGGTGTTTTTCCCGGTAATTTCTATGCGATTAAGATCCGAGCTCCAGGAATAATCAATAAGGGAAGTAACCCTTTCCCAAACTTTTTTAATGTTACAGGGAAGCACTTCTTTGATTGTTGACTGTGCCATGAACTTCTCCATGTGTTCCAGTTTTACAACTATACTTTAGTTAAGATTTAGAGAATATCGATTCCCTCCGGCGGGGTTTCTGCTCCTTCTAAGCTGTAATAATCCATGTCCCAGCGTTTATATGTTCGAAGGTCAGCAAGTGTAACATCGTTTTCTGTTACAAGCTGAATATCGGGATCAATACCGTTTCCAGTAAATGCATTCTCATAGGCAGCTTCTATTTTTTCTTGTTTATCTTTATTGAGATTTTCAGGAATAACAACCAGAATTCTAGGCTTGTAAGAAGTTTTTTCATCCAATTCTGATTCTTCAACAAAAATAAAAACTTCCCGAACATCCTGGGATATATTGCTTTTTGCGAGTTTGGTATATGCTTTGTTTTTACCCAGACGGCCGTTAAAATTATCAGGGAAAGCGGCTCTAGTGTATCTTTTTGAAACCCACTTTCTTAATATATCAAGATTTTTCTGATCTAGCTTTTCAGGTTCTGGTAAATATAGGTTTTCAAGATTTTCTTTCTTTACACGAAATTTGTCATGAATTGAAAATTCATAGTCAAGCTGTTCAATGCGGATGTCCAATACTCTGGGATTTTTTCCATTTAGATAATTCCCGTTTGAAACCGAAATCTTTGTGCCTGATATGAACTCAATAAAGGGTTCCTGTGTTTTCTCCCTTACAATATCACAATCCTGTGAAAGAGCAACGATAATAATTTCTTCCGATGCATGATTGGAATCAGGTTTAGCATCAATACAATGTTTCTGAATTCCTTCTGCATTTTTCCCAGTGAAAAAACTGCCTTGTCTTATTGAAAGCCGGTTATTCATAGAGAATTAAGATTATCCTCCAGAATCAAGTCCCGTGAGGCAGCAGCCGACCCGTCTTCTGTGATTTTATGGTCATTGATTTTTTTTTGTCTTTCTTTTGATAAATATGAAATCTTTTTTATCAAATCTGACACTTCTTGATAATTTTTCATAAAGGCATGTTTTTCTAAAAATTCCAGAAGGCTTTCGTTATATCCGTTAACCGGGTTTTCCACATAACCCCTGAATAAGGGTTCGTCAACACCGGATTTTTCAATCATCCAGTACAAGTTGTTTACCATGCTTAGGTTTTCTTTTTCAGGTTCCGCGGAGTTATTGAGCCAGTTGTATAAGGATGGTCTTGATACATCCAAAATTTTGCAAAGACCTTTTTTTGAAAGGCTTAATTTCCTGATTATTGTTTTAAGTTTTTCTGAAACAAATATGCTGTCATGTGTTTCCTGCTGTACTATTGATGCAGGGGAAAGCAAGGAAGTAGAAGCAGAAAAAATACCTTCAACTATGCAAAGTGCCGGATTATATGTATTTGTTTCACCTGTGAAATTGGGCTGGCAACATTGTGGTTCCACAATAGAAAATTCAATCTTTTGGCTATTCAAAGGATTGATATAGCACTGGTCAACCGCAGTTTTCATGCTTGTTCCTATTTCCATTTTTTAATTCCTTCCTCACTGACAATAGAATCAAAAAAACTGGTGATGATATTATCATGAAGTCTGTAGAATATTTCTTTAACCGTTTCCCTGTTGTACTTTTCAGGGGTAGGCGCCGGAGTAAACGATGCGTCCATATCGATGAGTCCGATTCTTTCAGATTGACTGGCATCCCTTTTTAATTGGGGGGTTCTTGTTATTAAATCAGGGGGAAGTACCAGCCCTTTCTGTCCCTGATATATATTGACAGACATGGCGCCTTTTTTATTTTCAGTTAATTCAATATTACCTGCCACACCGACTGTGCAAATCTTTTTCTGATTTTTAAATACAGGAGGTTGTGTTATGATAAAATTCTCATTCAGATAGGAATCTATCGTATCATTATTGTCCAACGGAATAATCTGATCCACATATCTCAGACCGCACCGTGTGTAAACACCATATTCTTGCAGTTTTAGGATTGAGTCTATTGAGGCTAGTGTCTTTTCAAATTTATCATAAAACGACTCGAAATCGGAATAATCGGTAACTTGAAAAGTAATTTGATTTTTATCTAGTAGGATATTCTCATAGCCCTCAATCGAAGAAAAACTTGCCAAATCTATTTTATTTTGCTGTAAGCCTTCTGGAGATACGGAAACCGAAATATTTTCAAGTCTTTCATAGAGCGGAAAGTCTTTTCTGAGAATTTCCTGAATATCATTTATTTTTGTGTCCACCGCATTAATAGGCGTATATCTGAGCTGAATCAGCACCAGAGCCAAGGGTTGTTTTGACAGTGGTTGGCGTACACATCTTCGTTCTGTATCCATTCTGTTCCCTTTACACTTAACTTTACACTATAATAATGAATTATGCAATGAAAAGTTACGTCAGTTACTGATTAAATTGTAAAACTTGCTCTCATTTTTATTTATCTCTATATTAATTATTTTTATACGCTGGATATTCCCAGTCCGGGGCTTGGCCGGAGTGGGCTTTCCACATACATTCGCCAAAGACAAAACCGGTAAAAACGGCTTTAAATGAAGAATCTTCGGGGCTGCAGGCGTAAATACCAAAGTTGATTTCGTCCCGGGCCTTAAAAAGATGGCATATCCTCATTTGATGAAAAGTTTTTCCGTCCGGGGAATTTTCTATACAAAAATCATCTTCCCTCCGGCTCAATCTATACCACATGGTTTTTATGCCGGAAGGTATTTCTGTAGTTGCCCAGTCAGAATATCCCTGATTTGTTACAACGCTGCCAAGGTGCTGGAAGCTTTCGTTTTCATATTCTACCGAAGCTTTTATCCAATTTTCGCTGTCAAGATATAAAACGACTCCACACTGGTCAAAGCGGTGGCTGCTTTCTGAAAAATCTGTTTTTACGGTAAAGGAAAA
>JADIMM010000099.1 GCA_017694795.1 Candidatus Gallitreponema excrementavium | reverse complement strand
TGGTCAGCGTGGCGGCGGCTGTTTCCGGAACAGATTTTGAGGAAAGAATCACAGAAAAAAAGTGGTACCGGGACTATTTTAACGAGGTTATTTATCGGAAAGACAGGAACATTATACTGGAATATCAACCTTATCTTACAGAAGAAGAAAACATAATCTTTTATGATGCTATTGCTGTGATATTTTGGTTTGATGAGCCGTCTGTCTATCGGGATTGTGTTGATTGGTATAAAGTGAATGACAGCGGGATGCGGTTAGTATGTAATAATTGTTGATTTTCATTATGTTTATATGATTAATAGCAAGCAGTGGCTTTGTATTGTTTTAAAAATTGATATATACTAAATGGATTTCCGGTTTTCCGGGGGTATTTTAATTAAGTTATTAGTAGTTCTATGCTAATCTGGGAGGTTTAAAGGTGCGCTTTAATGTAAAATTCGTAAAAAAAAGTAAAGTTTGTTTATCTATTCTTATTGCGTCTATTATTGGATTTTATTCCTGTAGTTCTGCACCAAAGCCTGTGCCCTATGATTTTGCTGTAACCCAGATATTTGGTGATGGTATTTATATCTTTAACTGCGAAAGGGTGTTGCGAGATATTGATATTGAAGCAGCCTACGCAGGTTTTGGAATAAATGCCAGTCAGGAAGTAATAAAAAGAAGTGAAGGGAATGCAGTCTTTATGCACAAAGACAGTTTTATAGAGCCTGAAACAGGTATACGCATTACAATAAATACTGATGGTTCGATTTCCAGTACGGTTAATGATTCGATACAAGGCCGTGTGGACAGTGATGGTTCAATCGCATTTTACGGATTATATGAGGAAAATTCCCATACAATCCTTATTTCGCTAAAAGGAACTTTAATATATCAGAATAGGGAAGACTTGGCTGGAAATGAATTTTCAGGGGAATACAGGGTTCATGACAGTGGTACCGGGAGAATCCAGATTGTGCAGGTCAATGATGGACTGTATATGTGGGACTATGAAACACCTGAAAAAGGGGATTTTACCCCGTGGCCTGTAACTGTAAAAAAAGACGGTACCTTTACCTCGGGGTTTGAAATGACTGTAAAATCAGTTATTGCAGGAATTTCAGAAAGTGTTTTCAATACTGTTTATACATCGGAAGGAAAACTTGGGGCAGACGGAAGTATCATAATTCAAAATTTAACGGTGACTAATGGAACCAGTATTACTGAAAATCAGGTACCTGCTATATTTGAAGGGGTAAGAATGTCCACAGAGGATAAAAAAATTTTTACTCCGGAAGGTATACCGGATACAGATAATGCAAAAAAAAACAGCAGTAATTCCGGGCTAAATCCTAAGGTTGAAACTCCTGACTGGTATAGTGAAAAAATTCTTATGGATTCCGGGTTTTGTGTTTCATGCGGGACAAAGACCTATGGGGATGAGTCTACTGCCGTTAAAATTGCCGAAAGTATTGCTGCGGGTAAGATTGTTTCAATGCTGGGACTCGGGTTAAATTCCGAAACAGAGACAGAAGGCATTTATTCCGGAGACGGCGGAGGTGCCAGACTGTATGAGTTAATATCGACTGTAGCCGCCCGGGGGCTTGATTACGACATTATTGAAAGCAGCTATGACGAAAAAACAGGCAGGGCATTTGTAAAAATCAAGGCTTGTTTTGATAAATAATAACTTATTCCAGCAGTATTTCAATGCCCAGGGGAGGCGTTCTGTCAAAAAAAACTTGCCCTGTATTATTACCGGTAATGCCCTGCCGGGCAGCCTTTAAGACCAAAATTGCAAATATCTGGATTTAATTGTTTTTGTGGTGGATATTGCTGTTTTCCGCTAAAGTTAGTCATGATTTGTTAATAAGTACATGATTTTCCATGGGGAAAGACGGAATAAGAGTCTTTGTATTGACAAAAAATTAAAATGAATGTATGATTTTTACATAAGTTTACAGTTCTTTTTTCTAAAAAGCAGACACAGAGCATAAAATCAACACTTGGTAGCCGGTTTGGGATAACTTATTTGTAGTGGTTTTAATCCGGAAATTACATTGATATTATTTTGTGTTTCTTTACATCAGTCTGCTGTTTTATGGTGTATAAACTTTATGAAATCAAAACAGAGGTAAAAATGAGTGAAGAGGGAATTCAGTTGAATCTTGATGAAAGCGGTGCAAAAATTGAAGAAAATTCCAGTGAAGATTTGTTTTCCACTGAAAATAATGAGGAAAGGGGTCAGGAAGATTCCACGGAGTTGAAGACCGGAAATTCCCAGGAAGAGCCGGAAGGTTCTGAGCTTCCTGAAGACGGAGTGTCATCAGGTAAGGACTCCAGGGAGAAGTTTTCAAGGCAAAAAAGCCCCCGCTCTGCAAGGGTAAGTGTAAAAAGAAGACCCCAGTCTGAACGGGGAATGGACAGAAGGGAATCCGGCAGGGAAAATTCCCACGAACATTCATACCAGGAAAACGGCGGGAGATTCAATAAAAAGTCTCTAAAGGCTTTGGATGCTGAAATAAATGCCCAGGAAGCCTGGACTCCGGCAGATGCTGCAAAACCCAGGCTTGTAATTAATGATTTAACTGCTATGGGAATGCACGCTTTGAGGGATTTAGGCTCAAATTACGGTATTGCCTACGAAGATATGATTTCCCTCAAAAAACAGGAAATAATTTTTCATATTCTGAAATCTCATACAGAGCGCGGGGGGATAATTTTTGCTTCCGGTGCTTTGGAAATATTGCCTGACGGGTATGGTTTTCTCCGTTCTCCCCAGAACAGTTATTTACCTGGACCTGACGATATTTATATTTCACCAAGCCAGATCCGTCTTTTTAATCTAAAAACAGGAGATACAGTTTACGGCCAGATAAGGTCTCCTAAGGAAAGTGAAAAATTTTTCGCTATGCTCCGGGTAGAAACCGTAAACTTTGACGACCCCTCTGTAGCACAAAGCCGTATTCCTTTTGACAACCTTACAGCCCTTTATCCCGATGAAAAGTTAAAGCTGGAAACAGTTACAGAAGAGCTTTCCACCAGGATTATGGATTTGTTTTGCCCCATAGGAAAGGGACAGCGTGCTTTGATTGTAGCTCCTCCAAGAACAGGTAAAACAATCTTGATGCAGCGGATTGCAAATGCCATAACTGCAAACAATCCTGAAGTTTATCTGATAGTCCTTTTAATCGATGAGCGGCCCGAAGAGGTCACCGATATGGAACGAAGCATTAAGGCAGAGGTGATTTCTTCTACATTTGATGAACAGGCAACCCGCCATGTTCAGGTTGCCGAAATGGTGCTGGAAAAGGCAAAACGCCTGGTGGAGCATAAAAAAGATGTTGTTATTTTCCTTGACTCCATAACAAGGCTGGCCCGGGCTTATAACCAGACTGTTCCGACTTCGGGAAAGGTGCTTTCAGGTGGTGTTGATTCAAATGCCCTTCATAAGCCCAAAAGGTTTTTTGGTGCAGCCCGTAATGTGGAGGAAGGAGGAAGCCTCACCATTATTTCAACGGCCCTTATCGAAACAGGAAGCCGTATGGATGAGGTTATTTTTGAGGAATTCAAGGGTACCGGAAATAGTGAAATAAATCTGGACAGACGGCTTGCCGACCGGAGGTTGTTCCCTGCTATAAATATTAAGAAATCAGGAACAAGAAAAGAAGACCTTCTTCTTACAGAAGATGAGCTTCAGAAGATATGGGTTCTCCGAAAGGTAATAAATCCCATGGACGATATAGAAATAATCGAGCTCCTTATTGACAAAATGAAGAAATCAAAGAATAATGAAGCATTCCTCCGGTCCATGAATACTGGTATTCCCGGGGGAGAGTAGGCTTGTTTACGGCTGAAAATAGATTTATAAGAATTTATGGCTCTGTGATATTCAGAGCTTTATAATACAGGAGGGTAAAGTATGAAAAAAGGGATTCATCCGGATTATGAATTGACAAAGATTAAGTGTGCCTGCGGTAACGTTATCGAGACCCGTTCTACAGTAAAGGACATCGAGGTTGAAATTTGTTCTGCCTGCCACCCGTTCTTTACAGGAAAGCAGAAACTTGTTGACACTGCCGGACGTATTGACCGCTTTAATAAAAGATACGGAATCAAGGGATAATTCAGAAGAATGTGGTTTTTCACTTGAGTATGTACTTTTAAACCCGGGTTTTCCCGGGTTTTTTACTTTATGGTATATGGTGGTTTATATACAACATACTGTCCGTTTGGAGGCATAAAAAACTGCCAAAGTCTAGAGGTATTTTTCTGAGAATTTTTTCAGAGGAATATTGACCAGTTTTGCAACCATTCCGACAAAAATTGCAGCAGCAACAGTTCCTTCCCTGATTCCGGAAATCCGGCTTGTAAACAATACTGATATGAGGGCGGCTGTAACTACCAAAGTTATGTCAAAACCTATTTTGGTTTTTGGGAATGGAACCTTAAAAACATTGCATATTGCAAGTATGACTCCTTCCCCCGCCAGAGTGGAAGCTTTTGAATTAACCTCAAAACTGACACCTGTTCCTACGAGCAGAATCCCTACAATGCACAGAATCCACTGACCTGAATATGAATTTGGGTTAATATTTCTGATAGTCCATAAACTGAAATCCGTTAAATACCCAAAGATAAAGGCAACGGGAATCTGAATCAGCTGGACCACTTTAAAATCCTTTCTTAATAATACAATTTGAATCAAAATAAAGATTATGTGCATGACAATTGTAGCAATTCCAACCGTAAGCGGCGAAATCAGGCTTACAACATAGGGGACGCTGGAAATTGGAGATGTTCCCAGTGATGCTTTTACTGAAAAAGCAACCCCGAAAGACATAATTAAAAGTCCAAGAAAAAGAAAAAAGTATCGTTTGAAAAAAATCATAAATCTATATCCCTTTATTTTTTTTGTTTTCCGTTGCTTCCAAAATCTTCTGTAAAAGAGTTTTCAGGGTTTCCAGCTCTGAGTCACTTAGAACAGACTCAAACTTTTTTTCAACTTGCAGGAAGATTTTTTCCACTGTTTCTGAGTACTTTCTCCCCCTTTCCGTCAGGGTAACAGCTACAGAACGCTGGTTTTCTTCCCTTCGGAAGCGTTTTATAAGTCCGTCCTTTTCCATTTTTGTTAAAATTGTGCCAACAGTAGCTGGTTCTATTTCGCAAAAATCGGCAATGTTTTTCTGATTACTGCCGTCGTGTTCCTTGAGATATTCCAGAACCTTTGGTTGTCCCGGAGAAAGCCCTGTTTTTCCCGTGCTTTCCAATATAAATCTGTTAGTTCTTGAAAACACCTTCATTAAAAGGTAATGTATGGACGATGTTGTTGACGGATACATAATAAACTCCGGTTGAAAATATACTAAGAATACTTATTATAAGTAAGCTTATAATAAGTATTCTGCATATTCATGTCAATAACAGTTTGTGTCTTCTGTGACATGTTGCCGGTATCAAAGCAAGATTGACACTGAATTATCAATTATATACAATATATAAGGTTTAATTTTATTAAGTTTTACTGTTTTTTCCTTTTGGAGGATTTGAATGATAGAAAAAACAACAAAAATCCGTAATGATTTTCAATCCAGGATTGCCTCAGTAACCGGACTTGCAGATTTGGAATCTGTCCACCAGGATTTTTTGGGAAAAAAAGGCAGAATTCAGGAATTGATGCAGGAATTGAAGACGGTTCCCAATGAAAAAAAACGGGAAGCAGGGCAGCTTATTAATGCCTGCAAGCAGTTTATGGAGTCTCTTTTGGAAGAAACCCAGGAGAAACTGGAAAAAAAAGAGTGGGAAAACAAGATTAACTCTACAGGGACCTTTGATCCCTCACTTTTGATTTCCAGGGAACAGGGTTCATATCACCCCATTACCCTGATACAAAGGGAAGTAGAGGCTGTTTTTGCTTCCATGGGATTTACTATTGAAGACTATCCGGAAATTGTAGATGATTACCATTGTTTTGAGGCTCTTAATATTCCTCCTTTTCATCCTGCAAGGGATATGCAGGATACATACTATTTGTCCACGGGACAGCTTTTAAAAACACATACTTCTGCTGCACAAAATTATATAATGAGAAAATACGGGGCTCCGTTACGGGCTATTTTTCCGGGAAGGTGCTTTAGGAATGAATCCACCGATGCCTGCCATGAAAACACTTTTTTCCAGATGGAAGGTATCATGATTGATGAAAACATTTCTATTTCAAACCTTATTTACTTTATGAAAGTCATGCTTTCAGAAGTTTTTGGTAAACCGGTGGAAGTAAGACTCCGGCCCGGTTTTTTCCCTTTTGTAGAGCCTGGGTTTGAGTTGGATATTAAATGCCTTATATGTGGTGGAGAGGGTTGTCCCTCTTGTAAAGATTCCGGTTGGCTCGAACTTTGTCCTTGCGGGATGATTCATCCAAAAGTTTTGGAATATGGCGGTATTGATACCGAAAAATATACAGGATTCGCCTTTGGCCTTGGTCTTACAAGGCTTGCCATGATGAAGTACGGAATCAAGGATATAAGGACTTTAAACTCTGGTAATTTAAAGGCCTTATCTCAATTTAATTAACTTGTGCCGCTTTACTGTGGTTGAATTATGCTTGCTGACTAGGAGAATACGATGTTTGTTTCAATGAATTGGATACAGGACTATGTGGATTTGTCTGGGCTTGATATTGAGTCACTGATTAAAAGATTTACACTTTCAACTGCCGAAGTTGAGGACATTATTTACAAGGGCCGTGATGTACAGGGGGTTATAATTGCGGAAATTAAATCCGTGGAAAAGGTCCCTGACTCAAAAAAACTCCACCTTTTGGAGATTGATACCGGTAATGGAATTTGCCGCTGTGTTTGCGGAGCTCCCAATGTCGAAGTAGGACAAAGGGTTGCCTATGCTCCGGTTGGTTCCCATGTTGTAGGCGGTCCTATAACAGAGGTTAAAATTGCAGGGTGCGTTTCCCAAGGAATGTGTTGCGGGGAAGACGAGCTTGGAATAAGCGATGACCATTCCGGTCTTATGGTAATTGATTCAGATGCCCCGCTGGGAACAGATTTAAAATCTGTATACAAGATTGATGACATTATTTTTGAAGTTGATAATAAATCCCTTACGAACCGCCCGGATCTTTGGGGGATATACGGAATAGCCAGGGAATTTTCTGTTATAGCGGAAAGAACGTTAAAGCCTCTGGATTTAAAGATTCCGGAGTACAAGGGTGATAACAAAATAGATGTCTCGGTTTTGAGGGAAGACTTGACGTACCGTTATACCTGTATGAAATTCCGCAATATTACAAGAAAGGTTTCCCCCACTGATTGGAGGATAAGGCTTTTTTACTGCGGAATGCGGAGCATAAATTTTATGGTTGATATTACAAACCTTATTATGTTGGAAATGGGACAGCCGACCCATGCCTTTGACGGAAGCAGAATAAAAAATATTTCCATTGGAACTGAAAAAAATCCTATAAAATTCAAGACATTGGACGGAGTGGAAAGGGATATCGATACAAATACCCTCCTTATTTACACAAACGGAGTGCCTTCGGCTGTTGCAGGAATCATGGGAGGTTTGGATTCAGAAATAGAGGGGGAAAGCGATTCGGTTGTCCTTGAGTCTGCAACCTTTGACGGAGTAAGTGTCCGCAAATCCTCCCAGCATTTGGGATTAAGAACAGATGCCAGTATGCGCTATGAGAAAATGATTGATCCCGAATTGACAATCCAGGCTGTTTACCGTTTTTGGAGTATGGTATCTTCCATGGATCCCGGGGCAGAACCTGATTCTTTGATTACTGATGTATATGTCAGAAAATATCCTCAAATAACGATTGATTTTACAAAAGGGTATATAGACCGTTATACCGGTATTGATATTTCCGCCGATTTAATCCAGAAAACCCTTGTTGCCTTGGGATTCGGTGTATCACGGGAAGGGGATGTCTTTTCAGTGAAAGTACCATCCTGGAGAGGTACAAAGGATGTTTCATTAAAAGCGGATATTGTTGAGGAAGTCTCCAGAATTTACGGTTATGATAATTTTGCTGTGGCTTCGGCTGACAGTCTCCTGAAACCGATTCCTGAAACAATTGGACGGAAAGAAGATAACCTTATCAAAGATATACTCGTAAGGAGATTTTCATTCCATGAGGTTCATTCTTATATCTGGTACGAAGGAAAAAGAATGGCAGATCTTAAACTGGATATTGAAGATAATCCCCGGCTTTTGAACAGTGTAACCCCTGAAAATGTCGTTTTAAGAAATTCCATGATTCCATCCCTCCTTTGTTTTGCTTTTAAAAACAAGTCCTGGAAGACTCACTATAATATTTTTGAAATAGGCCGTGTCGTAAAAGGCGTTACAGAGGATGGCCTGTGTAATGAGCGGAAAACCCTGGGGGCAGTCTTTTACAGCAAGGAAAAAACCGAAAAAGATTTGTTTTTTGAGGCCTGTTCTGTAATAAAATATCTTGTAAAGGCTGTAAAACACGAGGTTTTATTGGAATACAAAGTGGAAGAGGTTGAACATAGCTGGCAGCATCCTAAAAATACATTCGGTATATTTCTGGAGGGGAAAAAGATTGGCTACATTTGTACATTCCATCCGTTAAATGCACAGGCCTTTGATAAGAATGGTGTAGTTGTAGCCTTTGAATTTGATATGGAGGACTTTAACTCTGTAGAAGAAAAACCTGTGAATTTTATGGATCCTTCCAGATTCCCTGTTGTTGATTACGATATTTCGTTGGTTCTTCCCAAGGGTTGTGCGTTCAGTAAGGTGCCTTCACTTTCAAAGTCCCTTAATATGCAGGAATTAACCGGTATCCAGTTGATTGACGTCTATGAATTACCTAACGAAGTAAGTGCTACAGTCCGCTTTAGCTTTGCCGCCTTTGAAAGAACACTTACAATGGAAGAGGTTCAAGGATTTATAGAAAAAATACTTGGAGTACTTGAAAAAGAAAATATTAAAGCAAGATTCTGATAATTATTGATAAAAGGACTGCCTTTCTAAAGTTTTTTTTACTTTAATGGCAGTCCTTTTTTATTTATTCAATATCACATGAATAAAGTCCGTGCAGATTGCAGTATTCAAAAATCTTTATTGGTTTGTCGTTTTTGAATACAAAGACAGCTTCCGGCTTGTCCCCCGGATTCAGACTCTTTCTTTGCCCACCGTGTTCACTTTGCACATAAATCCACTGCACATAGTGTTCTTCTGTCATTGGATGCTCAGTGCTCCCCACTGTTACATGAATCGCAACGGCGTTTTCACATCCGGGTTTTGCCGTATAAACCGGAATATGTTTTTCCTTAGCCCCGTCCTTAGTGTTTGCTACCAATTTAGTCATTTTCTCACCGCAGCAGTGAGGAACAACTCCTCCGTCATTAATCATGCCAACCATGTTTCCGCAGTGGGGACAGAAATAAAATACTGTCTGTTTAACCATAACAACTCTCCTAAAATATTGATTTTTCCGGTTTATTATATTACCGGTTACAATTAAGTATACTGCAAAATAATACAAAAAAGGACAAAAAAAACGGATACCAGGAGATTTTTTTTCAGCCAGATAAGTATCTGCTTAGCCAATCCAACTTATGGTATCCGTTTAAAAATGTTGTTTTTCTAAATGGTTTTATTTTTTGCGGGATGTTCTTCCTGCTTTTTTTTCTCCGGAAACGGTTTTGCTTGCCGTTGTTCCGCTTTTTGCTGCGCCCTTTCCTGCGCTTTTAGCTGTATCTTTTGTACTTCTTTTTGAAGTACCCTTTGCACTGCCTGCTGCAGCTGAAGAAACTTTACCTGTAGTTTTTTCTGCTGCCTTTGCAAACTTTGCAGCTGCTCCGGCCTGTTCATTCAACAGCGTCTGTGTGGGCATATTACATACAGAATCAGGTCCATAATACTGTATGGCTCCGGGGAAAGTATAACTGGTTTTGTACTTCCACTCCTCTCTCTTTTTGCTGAATGCTTTAAATGGTTTGCCGTCAAGCTCAACAAGGGCCTTTCTTATTACAGGCTTCATGGCACCGTTTCTTTGTTCCATATTCATCATCATGGTAAGCGGTACTCCTCCAACCACCCAGTCCTTTGCAGGGGCTGTAAGATTACGGACAGAAGAAAGATAACCTGTGAGACCGGCATTTACAAGGGCAAATGCTGTAAGTCCTAAGGCATAGCAGTAGTCTGCATCAAAATTTGACGGGAAAGCACAGCGGCCTTCATAACCAAAGAAATGGCTGTTGGCAGAGAATTTTCCCTTGTATGTTCCTGATTTTTTCATTGAATCAAGAATATCTGAAACCATTGTAATCAAAAGTTTTTCTGTTTCAATTTTAGAAACCTGGACATTTCCATGAGGATCTCTTTCTGCCAAAAGCTGGTCTGCGATTGCTACAGGCAGAGACTGCAATGTTTTAAAAGAAGATGCTTTTAATTTTTCTTTAAGCCAGCTTTCTTTTTCTGAATAGCTCTTGAGTGTGTTGAATTTCTTTTTATTTTCTTCATCAGCTATTGTGTCGTTTAATTCCGCAATAAGGGATTTCATTTCCGGTACAAATTCAACCAGACCTTCCGGAATTAGTACGACTCCAAAATCCTCGCCGTTTTCGGAACGTTTGGCAACTACTTCTGCAATATCCTTGGCAATTTCCTTTAAAGTAAGTTTCCGGGCCTCTACTTCTTCTGAAATAAGGGTGTAGTTAGGCTGTGTCTGTAAAGCACATTCCAGTGCAATATGACTTGCAGACCTTCCCATCAATTTAATAAAGTGCCAGTATTTTTTTGCACTGTTTGCATCCCTTTCTATATTTCCAATTAATTCGGAATAAGTCTTTGTTGCAGTATCAAAACCGAAACTTGTTTCAATCATTTCGTTTTTAAGGTCTCCATCAATGGTTTTTGGAACACCGATTACTTTTGTATCCATTCCTGCAACAATGAACCTTTCTGCTAAAAGGGCAGCGTTTGTGTTTGAGTCATCCCCGCCGATGATTACAACTGCGTCCAGCTTCATCTTCTTTGCAGTATTGATTGAAGCCGCATACTGTTCTGAAGTTTCAATTTTTGTTCTTCCAGAGCCGATCATGTCAAAACCACCAGTATTGCGGTATTCATCCATGAATTTGTCTTTAATTTCTACGTATTTGCCGTCTATCAGACCGGAAGGTCCTCCCAAAAATCCAAATAATTTTGACTCCGGGTTTCCTGCTTTGATTCCGTCGTAAAGACCTGCTATTACATTATGCCCGCCGGGTGCCTGTCCGCCTGAAAGAATAACCCCGACTCTTAGCTTCTCCCCAGCCTTGGGATTTTTTCCTTTTACAAACTGTACTGTAGGTTTACCGTAAGTGTTTTTAAAAACTTCCCTTAACTCTTCCTGATTTGCTACAGACTGAGTTTCCTTTCCGAATTGAATTCCTATTTTGGACGGTGTTTGATTTAATACGGCAGGCCGCTTAGGTTTGTATTCATAGCGTGCTTCCTGCAATGATGAGATTTTCATTACCTGACTCCTGTATTTCTTTTATTTTGTTCATTCTACAATAAATGTATATTGATTTCAAGTTAACCGCAGGGTAATTTGACTCATTTTACATTATGGGGGAAAAAAGACTGGCAAAGCCCCATAAGGCTTTAATAAAAACTCCTTTTTTTGTGTACCATTCCAGGTAATCTTCCTCACAGGATTCAATATCTTTCATAAAGATTTCTGTACAGAGTTTTCCTGCTTCCTTGTTAAAAAAGAAAACATTTGTTTCATAGTGAAGGGAAAAACTTCTTGAATCAATGTTTGTGGATCCGATTGATCCTGCCTCGCTGTCCGCTACAAAAGTTTTAGAGTGAATGAAATCCTTGTATCTGTAAACTTTTACCCCTATTTTTAAAAATTTAGGGATATTAGTATAAGCAGCACAGGCAACATACCATTTGTCGAATTTTTCAGGAACCATAATTCTCACATCAACACCGGAGTTTACCGCATTTTTTATTGCGGAGAAAAATTTTTCATCCGGAGTGAGATAAGGACTTTGTATGTACAGTGTTTTTTTTGCAGAAAATATCAATCTTATAAGGCTGTCTTCAATTTCATCATTTTCGGTATCATCAGGTCCTGAAGAAACAACCTGCAAAGCAATATTATCCTCCCCGGCTTTGCCCCTTGTGTCAGAACCGGAAAGCAACTCTTTAAGTTCCTGCTCTATGCTGCCGTTTTTCCGTATTTGGCAGGAAAACCAGTCGATTAAAAACTGTTTTTGCAAAAAGAATACTGCATCACCTGTGATTTTTACAGATGTATCACGCCAATTTATTTCCGGCTTTTTATCGGAAATATTTGCATATTCATCCCCGATATTTATCCCGCCGGTGTAAGCAGTTTTGTCATCGATAACTGCAATTTTCCGGTGGTTTCTGTAGTTTATTCTTGCAATTATTCCAAACCGTACCGGGGCAAATGAGCTTACTTTTCCCCCTGCCTTTATAAGTGGTAGAAAAAAACTTAATGGTGTAAGAATACTTCCCATGTCATCAAATAAGAGTCTGACTGTTATTCCTTCCCGTGCTTTTTTTTCCAATAATCTTAATAATTCTCTTCCGGTTTTGTCTTTTCTGAATATAAAATATTCCAGGTAAATGCTTTTCTTTGCATTTTCTATTTCGTTAAACAAGGATTTGAATTTATCCTTCCCACTGGTAAAAATTTCAAAACTGTTATTAACGGTTAAAGGAGCTTTGCCGTAAAAAGCATTGTGGATTATAAGCTGTTTATAATCTCCGGCTATATCAGGATTATTACAGATATTGCCATTCAGATATTTGTTATTGTCTGCAAAATAATCCATGAGAATTTTTTCGCTTTGTTTGGAGGCTTTGAGCATTTTTTTGTTTGAAGTAAAAAAATGTCCGCTTAAAAGAATATAAAAAAATACTCCTATACCCGGCAGTAAAACAAAAATAAGAAGCCAGGCAGTTCTGGTTTTGGGATTATTATTTTCGAAAAAAAGTACGAAGATAAAGAAAATAATATTCAGGCTGTACATGAAATATAATAAAACTGAAGGCACTCAAACTCCTTGTTTACCAGATTAAAATCAGTACAGAATTGAAATTCCGGCAGCACCACCGAGCTCAGGAAGATTCAGGTCATTTGTTGCGTAGAATATCTTCAATTCCATAAGAATCCCGCTGTCTTGGAAAAAATACTCAGTTGAAACCCCTGTTTTTGATTTCCATGAGAAAATCCTTTTGTTGTGCAATATCTGAAAATCTTCCCATATCCGGAAAATAAAAGGTCCTGTTTCCAAGGAGAAAGAAACCGGGTACAGGGTTGCAAGTTCAGGATTATCAAATAGCCCCGGCTCTATACCCCACACAATTGTAGGGCTGAAATTAAGTTTGAATTTATTTAATGGTATTCCCAATACGAATCCGCCGCTGATTCCTGAAACTGTTTTATCTGAATAAAAAGTCGGAATATCTGTCGGTTCCCCCTGAAAATAACTGAATCCGGCGAATAAACCTGTTTCAACCGGATTTAAAGAAAAAGTTCCCAAGCATGATATTCCGGTGGTAAAGGAACCTTTTGCTTCGTGGGAAAAACCTGTTTCAAAAAAGAAACCAGCCATAAAACGCCTGAAAAACTGGTACACGGTACTTATTCCTATGTTTCCCGAATTGTTGCTGCGTAAACCAAAATTAAGCTGTCCGTACAGGCTGGTGATACCACTTCCCGAATATGAGGTGGAACAGTCAACAGAATTTTCAACTGATTTTAATCCCTTGCGGGATGAAATGATTTCATAACTTAAATTTCTGTCTACAAAAAAATCCGTCCCGGCAATTTGAATATTACCAGAGTTATCTGTAATAATGACTTTGTATCTACCGGTAGGAATCATAAAGTCGGAATCACTTATTCCGTTCCATACAAAATTATTATCCCAGGTCGACAGCTCTTTTTTCCAGGTGTATATAGTTTCACCGGTTTGGTTTGTAATTGCCAAAGTGATACTTCCTGGCCCCGAAGCTGTAAAGGAAATTGTATTTTCACCCATCTTACCGGGAAGCTCGGGGTTATAAATTTTTTTTGAAACTTCCAGATTTGTAATTTCAAAAGGGGCCTCTATAAGGTTAAAACGGACAAACTGGGTTTCATTCGCCTTTAAGGTAACGCTTTTTGTTTCTTCCCTGTATCCAAAGGCCCTGCAGCTTATTAAGTGGTACCCTGTTTCAAGGAAAACATTCCCCTGATTTATAAAATTGCCGTCAAGGTAAATTTCGGCTCCGGGAATATTAGCCGACACGACCAGTTCAGCCATTTCTTTTGAAAGCAATATATTTATGGTCTTTTCCTTATCCCTTTCAATATAGACTGTGAATTCTTTGGTAATGTATCCGTCTTTTTTTACCGTAATCCTGTTGTATCCGTTCCGGTCGAAAATTGTAAGAGGGGAAAGCCCTTCATAAATCCCGTTTATATAGACATCTGCATCCTGTGGTTCTGTGTTGATAACGACAGAAGCAGTTCCCGGAATGTTTTTTTCAAAAACCTTGAATTCCACTCCCAGACTGTCAGTAAAAACGCTCTGGGAATTCAGAAAATTAAGGGTAATTATCAAAAAAAAAGCAAGTAGGATAGAATTTTTTTTGTACATCTGTTTTCAGCCGATTACAGTTCCGATAAAGGGTCTCTCTTCCAGTATATTTTCCAGGTTTTCAATATTTCTTCCTGAGGCACAGATTACCTTTATTCCGGTCTTTTCTGCATGCCGGCTGGCAATCGGGTCAAAGGGAACATTTTTCCCAGGAATCCATTCATCACCAATCATCTTTCTAAAGTCAGTCCAGGAAATAGAGTCGATGGGTTTTGCGTCAGGATTCTTCTTCGGGTCATCTGTGTATACCTTTTCTATGTTTGAAAGGTTTATAACCGTGTCTCCCGAATATCTTTCTGCCAAAAGGACAGCATCATTATCGCTGGAAAAACCAGGTTTCCAACCAGCTGCAACCATTATCTTTCCGGCAAAAATCCCGGTTTCCGTGGGATTGTAAACTACAGGGCCTGGACAAATATCGGCAAATACAGCCTTTATGAGCTGGGCATTAAGTCTCGTTGCCATAATTCCTATCCAGTCTGCCTGGTCATTTAAACTTTCGTTTATGATTTTTTTATATGAATTCTGGTATATTCTGGCTGGTCCGCCACCTCCTGTAACAATAATCAGTTTCCGGTTGGAGTCCCTGTCCAAGTATGCCCTGATAAGGGCATTGAATTTTTCCAAAAAATCTGTGTCCGGTTGTTCCGGAGCTATGATTGAACCACCTAAGGAAAGAACCTTAATCATTTTTTCACTCCTGCTTCTGTGTTGAAAGAAATTATATCATATATATTCATTTTTTAGTAGATTCCTGTAATTGATAAATTCGTCCAGAAGGAACTGTATTTTGAAATATTCCCTGTAGACTCTTCCCAGATAGACTGGAAGTCGTAGGCCTGGTTTCTCTTTACTGTACTGCTGTTCACCGACATTTCTTTTTGTTCTGTCCACCCTTTTGAAAACAGAATGTGCTGGCTGTCAATATTCCCGAAATAAAACTCTTTAAGGTTTTCCGGTGTGTTGAAAAGTTGAAAATCCAAGCCCATTACAATAGCCGGATCTGCACTTATCCAGCCGTATCCTTCAAGGTAAATTTCCGTCCACCAGTGGGGGGTAGTCTTTCTGTCTTTTTCAACAAAATAACCGCTGCAGGAAACAGCCGGGATTCCCAAACTGCGCAGCATTGTTGCATAAAGTACTGATACTTCCCAGGGTGTTCCTTTCTTTGATTTTACTACATTTTCCAAATCCGGTTCCTTTGAATTCTGTTCCCTAAGTTTATATTCATCTACAATGAAATCAAAAACAGCCTTTGCCTTTGTATATGGATTCCAGGATTGGTTTACAATCCCTGCAGCTGCCTCTGAAATTGTTTTGTTGTTAACAGGGTGCAGGGGATCTTCCCTGGTGTATGTAAGGTAAAACGGGCTGTTTTTGTTTGTGTAGTTTTTTATCTGACGGCTGTTAATTTTATTTTCAACATCAAATGCCGTAATGATAAAGGAATGCCTTATTGTATAGTTTTTACCGCTTGTTATGTTTTCCAGTCTGTGGAGGAATCTGTTGTCAAAGTTTTCGATAAAGGGTTTGACTGTGTAATCCCCCCCGTTAATCACATATTGGGTAAGGCAGTCCATAGGTTTCGGTACTCTAAGGTATAAGGAATTGTCCCTGCCTCCGGTAACATTGGTTATGTCCACTCCGTAGGCAACTGCATAGGTATGCTGGCCCGTATAAACCCTCTCTCCAGGAGTCTGTATTTCTATATACGCACCGTTGCTGTTTCCCCTGTCAGTTTGAACTATAATATTCCCTGTGACGGCACCGCTGGGCACCTTAACCCTTATTTCCTCATCACTCCACAACTCGTAATCAAAGTCCCTGTCTGAACATTCAATCATAGGAACCTGGGTTGAATCCCGGGATACAGGAACATTCTGGGCCTGCCGGCTTCCTGCCCACTGAAAAAATACTTTTCCTTCCCCCCTGTTTGCCCCGAATCTTTTTCCTTTTATTGTTATTACTGTTCCCACAGAAGCTGTTTTCTGGCTTATTGAATTTATCACCGGTTCTATCGTATCTGTTGTGTTTTTTAAAATAACCGGAATTGTGGAGGCTTTGGTAAAAAGCAGGGGATTACTTTTTTGATTTTTTTTGTTTACATAAACAAGTCCCCCGCCGGTAAATTCCGGTACTCTTACCAAGATAGTATTGTCAGTCCAAGACGAGTAGGCTGTATCTATAGGACGGGAATTCCCTATTTCTACAAAACTATAAAGGTCTTTTTCACCAAAATTTTCACCCGTTATCATAATAGTATCCCCCGGATTGCCTACCGGAGGGGTAACCGAATATATTACCGGTTTTTTTTCTTTCAATACTGAAACTAAAAAAGAAATTGCTGCAAGAAGAATAAAGAAAGCAACAATAAACAGAAATCTTGCCAAGGGGGATTTTCTGAGCTGAAGAAACAATTTCCCGAACATATCTACCGTCCTTGTCCTGATTATACACTATGTAAGGATGAGACTCAATAAATGTTATGTTTTATTCTGTTTTTTCCGGATAGAACATTATATCGATTGTGCCATAGGGCATTAGAGCTTCCGGGTTCGAAGTATAAACTGAGAGACCTGGAAAGCTTATAACAATCTGTCCCCTGTTGAATTCTGAGCTACTGCTGACGGAAAAAAGGTTAGGGCTGTATCCCGGGGTAAAAAAATCATTACCAAGATCAATGCTCCCCCTCCGGGTAGCGGTATTCAGGCGGAAGTTTTTGTTTTGCGTCCCGGTGTTAAAACCAGGAAAGTTGATTGTCATCGGGGCTACGGAATTTGCCGTGGAGACAACTTGTTCTGTTCCTGTTGCGGAAGTTACCGGGGCAACAGACTGCCGTCCAGCAAAAAAGGCAGCAGGTATTATAAATGCAACGGCAAACACTGCGGCTATGGCTTTAAGCGAAAACCTGTACTGGCCATGCCGGATACTTGCATTTTGAGGAAGTACAAAAGCCATCTTTTCTGTTATTTTTCTGAATGAGGAATCAAATAATTCCTTGGAAGGTTCCGTTTCCCCTGCTTTAACCTTGTTTTTCAGAGCATTGTAAGTATCCACAACATTCCTGCATTTTTCACAGGTCGCAATATGAGCTGTAAGCCTGGAACACCAGGGTTCCGGAACCTCACCGTCAACATAGGCTGAAAAAAGTTCTTTGTCAGGGCACATAGATTTCATCCTTTCCTATTATGTTTGCAAGCTGTTCCCGGGCTCTGAAAACCCGTACCTTTACATTGCCTTCCGTTATTCCCAAAATCCTTCCGATTTCCTTGTAATTCATATCACTATACTCTTTGAGAATTAGTACAGTCCTCAATTTTTCAGGAAGTTTGTCCAAAGCCTCCTGAACCTTTGAACAGGACTCATCTTTCAGGAGTATTGTCTCCCCGGAGTCCATGGAACGGGTGTCTTCCTTAAGTGCCTTTTCATAAGCCCTTCGTTCCCGTTCTTTTCTTTTTACGTAGTTAAGGGCTCCGTTCTTGGCAACCCTTAAAAGCCAGTACTTTGCATCGTCAACAGAAGGAAAATTCATATTCTTTTCGTACATCTTTATGTATGATTCATGAATAATATCTTCTGAAACTTCCTCGTTTTTTACAATCCTGTACACGACCTTAAAAAGTACATTGAAAGTGGCATCGTATATTTTCTTAAAGTTCTGGGGGTTTCCGCCTTCCAGACCATCCCCTTTATGCAGTTCAAACAATTAAATCCTCCAAAAAGTTACAACAATCTAAATTTTTTTCCATGTTGTTCCAGTTGGTTTGTCTTCAAGTATAATCCCCTTGTCTTTCAGAAGATTTCTTATCTCGTCAGCCCGTTGGAAATCCTTTGATTTTTTTGCAGCCTGTCTTTCCTGAACCAGTTGTTCGATTTCACCAATTTCTTCAGCCGGAATTCCGGAATTACTACCCGTTTTGTCAAAAATCATCTCTTCCAGTCCGATGCCAAGTATTTTATCCATGACTAGGATTCCTGAAAGGATTTCGGAAACCGGAACACCTTCGGTTTTAACCAGACTCCACATACTTGCCAGAGCCTTAGGGGTCGATAAATCAGCTGCCAGTGCGGCCGAAAAACTCTCCATGGCTTTTTTTACTTCAGGGGAGGTAAGTTCTTTATCTGCATTTATAGAATCTTCTTGCCCCTCAGGTATTTGGGAGAGGAGTTTTTTTACCGTTTTTTCCAGGCTTTTTCTGGTGTTTTTTGCACTATCCATAGCCTCCCAGGAGAACATAATCTGGCTTCTGTAGTGGGCCCCCAAAAGAAAATATCTGTAGTCAAGGGGATCGTATCCTTTGTCTATCAGTGATTGCAGGGTAAGGAAGTTTCCCTGGGATTTTGACATTTTTCCCTTGTTGATTACCAGAAACTCATTGTGCAGCCAATAATGCACCCATTTGTGTCCGGTAGCACCCTCGGACTGTGCAATCTCATTTGTATGATGAATCGGAATATGGTCGATTCCCCCGGTGTGAATATCAATTTCTTCACCCAGATATTTCATACTCATTGCAGAACATTCAATGTGCCAGCCCGGATACCCACGGCCCCAAGGACTGTCCCATACCAGTGCCTGGTTTTCAAATTTACTTTTTGTAAACCAAAGCACAAAGTCATAAGGATTGCGTTTGTTTTCGTCAATATCGATTCTCGCCCCTGCTTTTAAATCATCAAGATTCAGCAGGGCAAGTTTTCCGTAGTCCGGAAAAGTGGAAATATCAAAGTATAAATTTCCACCGGCCATATATGTATGTCCGTTGGCCTCAATGCGTTTGATAAGTTCTATCATGTCCTGGATATGGTCTGTTGCCTTGCATACCACAGTCGGCCGCTTTATGTTAAGGCGTTCTGTGTCCTTGAAAAAAGCCTTTGTGTAAAAATCCGCAATTTCAAGAACTGTCTTCCCTTTTTCTTTTGCAGTTTCCAGCATCTTGTCTTTTCCGGAATCCTGATCCCCTGTTAAGTGTCCTATGTCGGTAATATTCATGACATGGGTTGTTTCGTACCCCAGGAATTCCAAGGTCTTATAAAGAATATCCTGAAAAACATAAGCCCTGAGGTTTCCGATATGGGCGTAATTGTATACGGTTGGTCCGCAACCATAGAATCCGGCCTTTCCCGGTGTTATAGGCACAAAATCCTGTAATTCCCGTCCCATTGTGTTGTACAGCTTTAGTGTCATATTTCCTCCGGTAAAACAAAAAATACTAAAATCTCCACAGGTGTTATTGCGGTTATCAATATTATTGTATAAAATAACACAGGGGGACTGTAAACCTAGTGTTTAGTGTAGAGAAATTAAAAGAAAAGTTCAATATAACGGGAAGAATTCTGGTCAATGAGCCTCTTAGCGAAAGAACCTCTATGAAGGTAGGAGGAAAGGCTCCTCTGTTGTTTATTCCTGATAAAGAAGAGGGGTTTGTCCGGCTCTTGGGGATACTTAAAACCAATGACTTTCAGAATTATTTCAGGGATTTCATGTCCGGGGAAGGGCTAATTCCATACCAGCACGGATTGTATTTTATTCTTGGCGGCGGGACAAATATTGTGGTTTCTGACAAAGGGTTTTCCTGTCCTGTGGTTTCCACCGGAGATTTGTGTGACTTTGAAATTCTTGGTAATGAAGATGAAAGATTTTTTGTCCGTGCCGGAGCCGGGTTACCTATGAACAGGCTGGTTAATCTTTTAAAAGATGCTTCCTTGGGTTCCATGGCTGAATTTGCCGGTCTTCCCGGAAGTTGCGGCGGGGCAGTATTTATGAATGCACGCTGTTTTAATTCTTCTGTTTCCGATTTTTTTGTTTCGGCGAAAATTTTTGATATGGACAGGGGGGTGACAGATGAAGTTTTTATGGACCCTTCGGCCTGGGATTATAAGAAATCACCGTTCCAGGAAAAATCTTGTGTAATACTTTCCGTTGTTTTTGCCGTTAATAAGGTGAGCCGTGAAAAAATTGAAGAAAAAATGCGTGAATCCGTCAATTTGAGAAAGGAGAAGGGGCATTACCTTTTTCCTTCTGCCGGGAGCGTGTTTAAAAATAACCGTAGCTTTGGAAAACCGACAGGAGCTATAATTGACAGTGTTGGCTTAAAGGGTTTGACAAGGGGAGGGGCAAAGGTAGCTCCCTGGCATGGAAACATCATCATAAACGGAGGGAATGCCACCGCTTCCGATATAAGATCCCTTGTTGAAGAAGTGAAAAAAACTGTCCTTGAAAAAACGGGTTTTAACCTGGATTGCGAAATTTTTTTTGTGGGTGATGACTAAAAATCTTGAATTCACAGGAAAAGGCGTTACTCTTATTATAAAGGTGGGGTTCGTTGTTACAATTAGGAATTATTAACTTTACAAAAGGCGCTTACATAACGGTGGAAGGAAAAGCCGAGGCGGATAAGTTTTACATAATCCAGCAGGGTAAGGTTCGTATAAGAAAGGAAACTGAGATAGTTGCAGAGGAGGGGGGAAATCTTCTTGGTCCCGGTGATTTTATCGGTGTTGTTTCCTGCCTGTCCGGACATAGCCAGATAGAAACGGCCATTGCAGAAACAAATGTTACCATAATAACTGTAAGAAAAGACCAGTATCCTTCTTTGATTAAGGACAATACTCCTGTAGCCATGAAGATTATCCTTTTGTTTTCCAGAAGAATGAGGTATCTTGATGAAGCCTTGGCGAGGATTGCACTTAAAAAAACAGCTGAAAATGATTCTTCCCATATCTTTAATGTAGGGGAATTTTATGTCCGGCAGGGCAAGTATAATATTGCGATGTACGCATATTACCAGTACCTGAAGGCCAATCCCGGGGGAAGGTTTGCCCGGAGAGCAAAAGAAAGGTTCCTGATGCTGCGGAAAACGGCAAAGCCTGTTTATCTTGAGCCTGGGACGAGCGAAATGTCAAGATTTTATCCCAGGGATATGATGATATTTTCAGAGGCACAGCCTGGCTCAGAGCTTTATATAATTCAGAAAGGGCAGGTTAAAATTTCCAAGGTAGTTGATAATAACGAGGTTTTGCTTGCTGTGCTTAACCCCGGGGATATCTTCGGCGAAATGGCACTGTTGGAAAATAAGCCCAGGTCTGCCTCTGCAATAGCCTACGAGGATTGCACCATTCTTGTTGTAAACAGGGCAAATTTTGAACAGATGGTACATTCCCAGCCCCAGTTGATATCCAGACTTACGGTTACACTTTCTGACAGAATCTGGCTGATGTACAAACAGCTTGCCAATACTCTTATTTCCGATATTCAGGGTAAGATGTATGATATGATGTGCCTGCAATTGGAAAAAAACAGGATACCATTTAATAATAATTCATATATATTTCCTTTTGGTCCCAGGGAACTGGCAACGATGTGTGGCATTCCTACGGAAAAACAGGAGGAAGCGGTGCGGACTCTGCTGCAGAATAAAAAAATCCAACTTAACGAGAAAAAACTTCAGGTTTCTTCTACGGCCGAGTTGCTTTCCCAGGCTACCTTTTACAAAAAGAAGCAGATGATAGAATCTTCCAGGCTCGCAGGAAGAAAAACAATTACATGGTAGGAGTCAGCTTTTGTACGGCATGAAATTTCCTGTATTTATATTTGTTCTGGCAGTTATTGTGTTTTTTAATTATCCGCTGTTACCCCAGACAGGCTCTACTTTGCCTGGCGGTGATGTTGGAGGTGTTGCTGATGAACCCTCTGTTACTGAATCCTATGACAAATCCGGTACCGGTGAAGGGGCCGTCTATGAAGGAAATGAGTCCCTGGATGCTGTTACTGATACAGGGGAAGGGGAACAGGAGGCGTTTTTGCCTGTTCCGGATACTTACCGTGGAATACAGCTCGGTATGAGTCTTGATGAAGTTAAGGAAGTTTTAAAGACTGAACCGGTGTTCGGTTACCGTGGTGAAAGGGATGTTTCAATGATTCCCAATCCTGACAGGACCCTTATTGAGACCTTTGGAACCGGCTATATAAAAAAAGCCTGGTTCCAGTTTTCCGAAGATAAACTTTACATAATGACGGTTGTACTGGACAGTGATAAAATTGATTATTATTCCATGTACCAGTCTTTGTCTAAAAAATACGGGGAGCCGGATTCGCTTTCTCCCCGTAAGGCTCTTTGGAATTCAGATACTGTCCGGTTGTCTTTGGAAAAACCCCTTTCCGTAAAGTACATTGATTCCGTGATTTATGACAGCCTGCTCAAGGAAAGTCAGGCCGGAATTGATTATGAAGAACTATTGCAGGAGTCGTTCATTGAAAGTTTTTAGGAATATTTGTTCATTTCTCGGTTGTAAACTTGAGTCCGGTTGGAGTTTTAAATGAAAAGGCTGTTCTTTGTTTTTGTTGTGTCTGTGATATTTGCTTCGTGTTCGGCAGGACTTGAGAAAGGGAATCTGGTTATTATTAATTCTTCCGGTGGGAAAATTCCCCTGGAAGTTGAGCTTGCCGTCACTCCGGAGGCAAGGCAGCAGGGGTATATGCACCGTAGGAATGTACCCCGGGGAGAAGGTATGCTTTTTGTATTTCCCGCTGACCAGATTTTGTCCTTTTGGATGAAGAACACATCGGTACCCCTTTCCATAGCTTATATAAGTTCAAAGGGTGAAATTATGGAAATCCACGATTTGACACCTTTTTCCGAAAAACCAGTTCCCAGCTCCAGGTCTGTAAGGTATGCACTGGAGGTTCCCCAAGGCTGGTTTGAAGATTCTGGAATCTCAGAAGGCTGCTATGTAGAGTTTACACCGGAACTCAAACACCTGTTTTCCGGCACAGTCCGTTAAGTTAAAATCCGCTTTCTATGCTTTCCAAGGCTTTTAGTGC
This sequence comes from Candidatus Gallitreponema excrementavium, assembly GCA_017694795.1. Classification (GTDB taxonomy): domain Bacteria; phylum Spirochaetota; class Spirochaetia; order Treponematales; family Treponemataceae; genus Gallitreponema; species Gallitreponema excrementavium. Next base: position 6,466 of record JADIMM010000099.1, on the reverse strand, counting down.
CAGTTCGTCCTCCGGGGCAATTTCCAGGACTGTTCTGAAAAATCCTTCTGCCTCCCGTGGGTTTCCTTCTTTCAGGGCAAGAAATCCCAGATTTGAAATAATCTTGATGTTTTCGTAGTCCAGTTTAAGGGCTTTTTCAAGGCATCTTCTGCATTCGTCCAGGCGGCCTGTTTCCAGGTAACAGATTGCCAACTCGTTTAGGGTATCGGCCTGTTCCCCCCCTAAATCCAGGGCTTTCTCAAAGGCCCTGGCCCCTTCTTCCCATTTATTTTGTTCCCGCAATGCCCATCCTAAAAGAAACCATCCGTTCCATACCTTGGGATGGGAAGCAAGAAAATTGTGGATAAGTTCCATGGCCTTTCCGGGTTCCCCGGAATTAACCATCTCCAATGCTTTTATAAAATCTTCACTATCGAGATCCTGGGCTGAAATCCTCTGGATTCCATCCTGGGCTGTTTTGAGCTTAATTTCGTCGGTACCCAGCTGGCTGTAAGAAACAAAGGCCTCTTTTGCCTTTTTGTAGTCTTTCTGCTTCAAGAAAAAATAGGCGGCATTGAAATATGAGTCGGGAATCGGCGGCTCAAAAAACATTGCCCTTTCATAGTATTCTCCAGCTTTTTCATCTTTTTCCCGGGCTTCCTTCTCTTTCCCGGTGTTTCTGAGGTTATCCCCCCACTGGTCAAACATTATCGCTATATTGAGGATTGTTATTCCGTCTTCAGGATTCAAACCTTCCAGGGCCAGAAAAATGTCTTTGGCATTTTCAAATTTGCTGTTTTTACACTGCATTATAGCAGCTTCTGTCATTTCTTCCCTGATTTTTGGTCTGGCAGCCAGGAGAAATTTTTTGTAATACTTTATATGCCTGTTATCACGCATGTATGCCAATATGTGAAAGATTCCGGCTAAAATCATTTCCAAACTCAGGGTTCCGGAATTTTCCGTTCCTGAATCCTCTGTAAGGACCGGGAGTGGAATTGACGGGTCGAATTTAAAATCACCGGACTCATAGGCAAAGCTGATTCCCTGGGGATTAATAAATCTTACGGAATGTGTTCTTGTCATCAGTGTACCCGGAAAAGTTCATTAAGAATCAGAGCCTGGGTTCTGCTTTGCTGCTGCAACCGGCTGAAGATTTTCCTTTCCTTTCTCCTGCGTGTTCTCTTTTGTTTCTTCTTTGTTTTTTTCGCTGTCAATTTCCAGCTGTTTTTTACTGTATTGTGTCAAATACTTGTTGATGTGCATTTTATACGGCATCGGAACCCCGTTGTCAGCATACATAATAGCCACTGCCACCAGGTCTTTCCGCCCTTCAACATCTTCGGTTCTTACTATCGTGCCTTTAAGTCCCAGTATTTCCCTGGGATCGTCAAAGTCAACACGGACAGTTACTTCCTTGTTCTTTAAAAAGGCTGCAACTCCCACCATTATGACCTTTGCTCCAGAAAAGGATATATCCCGCAAAATACACTTTCTTGGAACCCCCTGGATAAAAATCAGGGTTTCTTTTTTCATAAGCCCCAACCGTCTCATATTGTCCGGTGTAAGTATTATTCTTTCTTCCCTGCGTCTGGCAGAGTTAACATTGGCATCCAGAAGGTTTCCAAGAATGTCGATCATGTCATCCGGTGGTCTTTGGGAATAGGTTATTGAAAGCAACATCAAATCCGGGGAATTTGCAAAGGGCCCCATACCGGTGACCTTTCCGGATACATAAAAAGTTGTCAGGTCAGAAGAGTCAGGGCGTTGGAAACAAAATCTCAGGGAAACAGAATTTCCGGCCTTTTGGAGTTGGCCGAATATGCTGCTTTTAGCCCCGATTATAACTTTTGCTCCTAAAAAAGAGGTTGAGTTTATAATACAAGGCCAGTCTGACCCCTTGCAACGGATATAAATCTGTTTCGGAACAAGTCTGATTGTGGCAGTAAGTTCCTTCGTGAATACAACTTCCGCTTTTTGGTAGAGATCATAGAATCTGTTTAACTGTTGAGTCGTAGATATTCCCATATTTCGTTTCTATATAGTATATGCTATAAGTGTTTTGGTCAATGTAAATAAGCAATGTTGGTAAAAAAACAAAAACTGCCCGGCAATACCGGACAGTTTAACTTTAAACCCAATTAAAAAAAACTAAAAACCCTTTCCGCTGTCCTTGGTCTTCCGGGTTCTTTTCTGCATCTTTCTTTGGAGAGCTTTATTTTTTCTGTTTCTTATTGTGGAAGGTTTTTCGTAAAACTCCCTCTTCTTAAATTCCCTGATGATACCTTCTTTCTCAACCATTCTCTTGAAGCGCTTTATAGCTTTTTCAAGATTTTCAGAGTCGTCTATGACTATGTGAGCCAACCTTATTCACCTCCCTAGGAACTATCCCAAGAACAATGACAGGAGGTTATCACAAATGCTTTTTTTTGTCAACCGGACGGTATTATCTCCTCTCATATGGGAGAAAAGGGAGGGGGATTGCATGGCTGGTAAATAAAAAAACAAATAGATTTGAAATAAGTTGATTTTTGATGCAATAAAAAGCATATTATTATTGATATTAGCATAAAAATTAGCATAAAAGGAAAAATATGTCTGAAAAAACAATAGCACCTGCGTCGCAGGTTTTGCCAAATAAACTCCATCTTATTTCCCTTACGGGACACCCGATTTTTCCCGGTATTTTTACACCGGTTATGATAAACAGTCCCGAGGATATTTCTGTAATCGAGGAGGTCTCCTCCGGCGATTCACTGATAGGAATGTGCCTTTTAAAATCTGATGCAAAGGGCCATTCCGCTGAGGAAATGCATCAGGTAGGTACGGTTGCCAGGATTGTTAAAAAGATAAAACTTCCCGACGGAGGGGTGAATATCTTTGTTTCCACCATAAAGAGGTTTAGGGTAAAAAAGATTTTGAATTCTGAAAATCCGGCTGTAGTTTCGGTTGAATATCTGGAAGACGAAGAATCCGATCCCTCGGAAATAAAGGCGCTTGCCCGGGCTCTTCTCACAGAGATGCGCAGGCTTGCAGACGGAAACCCGCTTTTATCCGAGGAAGCAAAAATCAATATTGTGAACATGGATCAAAGCGGGAAAATTGCGGATTTCATTGCCAGCATCCTGGATATTCTACCTGAAGAACAGCAACAGATTTTGGAGACTGTTAATGTCAGGCGCAGAATGGAAAAAGTCCTTGTATTCATAAAAAAGGAGCAGGAACTCCTTTCGATACAAAAGAAAATCCAGCGTGAAATAAACGACAAAATTGACAAAAACCAGAGGGAGTTTTTCCTCCGGGAAGAACTTAAACTCATAAAGGAAGAACTGGGAATCAGTGGGGATTCAAAAGCCCAGGGATACCAGAAATTTAAGAGCATAATTGAAGGCTTTAATTTTCAAGGCGAAATAAAAGAGGTTGTGGATTCCGAACTGGAAAAATTTTCCATAATGGAGCCTAATTCTTCCGAATATATGGTTACAAGGAATTATCTTGAGATAATCTGTTCCCTTCCCTGGGCAGACAAAAATGAGTTTCAGGATATTGATGTTGCCTCTGCAAAGGTTCTTTTGGATAAAGAACATTACGGGATGGAAGACGTAAAAAAGAGGGTTATCGAATATATTTCCGTCAGACAGTTAAAACGGTCAACAGACGGTTCAATCCTGATTTTGGTAGGGCCTCCCGGAGTTGGTAAAACCAGTATCGGAAAATCTATAGCAGGCGTCCTGAATAAAAAGTTTTTCCGGTTCTCCGTTGGGGGAATGCGGGACGAGGCCGAAATCAAGGGGCACCGCCGTACCTATATTGGGGCTCTTCCCGGAAAAATAATCCAGGGTCTTAAAATTACCGGTTCTAAAAGTCCGGTTTTCATGATTGATGAAGTTGACAAAATAGGAAATGACTACCGGGGGGATCCGGCCAGTGCCCTTTTGGAAGTTTTGGATCCGGAGCAGAACAGTGCTTTCCGGGATCATTATCTGGATTTGCCCTTTGACTTATCGAAGATAATGTTTATTCTTACTGCTAACAGTCTGGATTCTATCCCGGCCCCTCTTTTGGACAGGGCAGAGGTTATAAGACTTTCTGGATATATAGACTCAGAGAAAGCCGAAATAGCCAAAAGGTATCTTGTTCCAAAGTCCCTTGCAGAAAACGGATTAAAGAAGAACCAGGTTGTGTTCAACAGGAAAATGCTTCTTTCTGTGGCCAACGGTTACGCAAGGGAGGCCGGAGTCCGCGGGCTTGAAAAAAATATCGATAAAATTTCCCGGAAAATTGCGGCAGAAATTGTTTCGGGGGAAAAGAAACCTGAAGAAAAGACACTTATAACCCCTGAACTTTTGGTAAAATATTTGGGAAAACCGGTTTTCCCGGAAGATGAAACAAAGAAAGCTGAGATTCCCGGTACTTCTATCGGACTTGCCTGGACCAGTATGGGAGGGGATACCCTTATGATAGAAGCGGTCAATACCGACGGGAAGGGTGTTCTGGAACTCACCGGGCAGATGGGGGATGTTATGAAAGAGTCGGCATCCATCGCTTTTACCTGGGCTAAAAAATATGTCTGTGAGAAAAAAGGTTTTGACAGCTCCTGGTTTGAAAAACATGATATTCATCTTCATATACCCGAAGGTGCAACTCCCAAGGACGGGCCTTCTGCCGGTATCACTATGGCTACAGCCTTAACATCCCTTTTAACCGGAAAAAGCATAAAACCCGGTCTTGCTATGACCGGTGAACTTTCCCTGACGGGGCAGGTAATGGCTATCGGTGGACTTAAAGAAAAGACTATTGCAGCCCACCGTAGCAGGATAAAAGAGATTATCATTCCCAAGGATAACATAAGGGATTTGGATGAAATTCCTGACTATGTAAAGAAGGATATAAAATTCATCCCCCTTTCCAGGATGGAGGATGTGGCTGACTATGTTTTCGATTATAAAAGCAGAAACTGAGTCTTTGAGAGGGGTTTTCCGGGGCTGAAGGACTTTTGTCCCCTTAAAAGCATCAGTATCTCCAAGAGTCCTTCTTCCGGAGATACCCTATAAAGCTATTGTTCCAGAATGTCTTCTGTAGTCGGGAAAAGGTCTTTAAGTGATTCGATGTCTTCCAGGGATACGTAAAGTTCTTTTTCCGAAATCATTGCTTTGTTGGATTCCCTGAGTTTTTCTATTAGTCCGTATATTATAAAGGTGAGCATTTTAAGTCCTGCACTCTGGTGGGAATTTATAAATGAAATAAAACATTTCTGGGACATTCCCATTACAATGAGGTTTCCTTTTGCAGTTACATCGGCAGTGGAAGGCTCCTTTGTAAAGAGAGATGTTTCACCTACTATGGCCCCCTGTTCCAAAGTTGCAAGTTCGACCCTTTTGTTGGATTCTGTTTTTGAGGAAATAAGAACAGTCCCTTCAAGAATTGCAAACAGCTTTTTTGAAAGGGAACCTTCTTTTATGAGCCATTCCCCGTCTTCATAAGTTTCTACATCACAGATTTCTGAAAGATCTTCCAAATCCTTTCTCGAAAGACTCTGGAAAAATGGTATCTCAATCAGGCTCGCAACCAATGCCTCGGAATGTATCTTTATTTTTTTCATTCTTTTTCTCCATAACTGTACAGCCCGGAATAAATTCCGGATTTTCCATATATACTAACAGTATTATTAATAATTTGCATAAAGTAAATAGCTTTCAGTTTATATTTATACTTTCTGGGTATGGTTTTTCCTGTTTAATCTTTTTGCAGCGGATTACAGTTAAAGTTTATTCAAAAGAAAAATCATGTATTGACTTTTTTATTCATGTAGTGTAACTTCTTATCGTATCTCCTTTATTCCCCGGTTGTGTAATGGTAGCACCGCAGATTCTGGTTCTGCTTGTGGGGGTTCGAATCCTCCCTGGGGAATTTTTCCTTTAAATCTGGTCCCTTCGTCTATCGGTTAGGACACAAGATTCTCAATCTTGGAAGAGGAGTTCAACTCTCCTAGGGACCGCTAGTTTGATTTTTTGCCATCCTTGTTTCAAATTAATGTTGACCCCTCCATAACTCATGCTTTATTATAGTCTCATGGAAAATTCGAACGGAACATTTGAAAATCTGGTAAATGAGATTTCCTCCGGAGAAAGGCAGGCCCTTCTTGATAAACTCACCGATTCTTCTTCTGGTGTGGTTGAGGTTTCCCAGGCAAAGGATAATTTAAGCCTTCAGGATGACAAGCCTGTAGAGATTGAAGAACAGTATGAAAAAGAACCATTGTTTTCAAAAATCTGGTGTTTTATTGTTGGGCTGTTTACAAGCAGAAAAGCGGTTGATGTTTATGTTGACAGGAGAATCCTTAACCTCGGTATTTCCATATCTAAAAATCTACCCGGCTTTATAGATGTAAAAAAACGCAATCTTACCGGGTCGTCCTATGAAAAGTTTGACAGGCTCTCCTCAATAGGGTCGTTTTTTCAGGATAATATTGCAGGTGCAGTTGCAG
>JADIMM010000098.1 GCA_017694795.1 Candidatus Gallitreponema excrementavium | reverse complement strand
ATGTCAAGCCGGCCTGATTTATTCGTAAAGAATGACGGGTTTTGGTACTGGAAAAACGATGAAGCAAAAAAAATATTTTTTGAAATGCTGTTGAATCATGATAAAAGACTGCCAAAAGAGTTTATAGAAATACAGGTTTTGTATGAAAAGATTTTGGAGAATCTTGAAGTAAACGGTCAAAAAATTGAAGAAATTGATTATGTGTATAACAAATAAAAAATGAATAATAAGCATTCTATTAATGTCACTGTTTTTGTTGTGTGCAAATGGAAAAGAAGTTATGCTTAGCCCGGAAGAATTTGAAAGTGACGTGGAAAGAATAATTTTGGAAATTTTATTTGGTACAGATTCTGATGAGCATATAGAATATTTATGTATTGCAAAAAAAGAAGGACACTATAACATCTGGTAATTTTCTGAAATTAATGGGGAGGTGCATTGTCTTGCTTGTGCGAAACGGGATAGTGATTTAACCAAAGTTGTATTTTTTGGACGGAGAAGACTCAATAAAAAAAACACAAACGGCAGACATTTCCTTTAAAATAAATGAAGAAGTTCTTACAGTAAAAATCAATACGGAAATAAAAAAATTATGGTTTGGAAATTTCAAAGAAGAACAAGAGTATGTTGATTTTAAGTCTATTTCAAATCTTGAAGAGTTTGTAAAATTAAATGAAATTAAGTTTAACGGCTTTAACGATGTTTCGTTGTCCGAGTTAAAAACCAGTGTTCCTGTAAAATTAAGTTACAACTTTTGCGATGTGATAAGTAATTTAAGACAGTTGCTTTATAAAAATACGAATATTAAGGAAATTAAAGTGCTGACAGATTGATTAATTGAATATAATTATATAAATATTAAATAAAATCTTGACAACCTGTTTGTAATGCACTAGATTTGAATAAAGTTCATTTTAAAAAGGTTTGTTATGAAAGTTTTGTTTGTTACCTCGGAGCATCCGGGGAGGCTTTACGGCGGCTTGGGTACATTTACCCGGGAATATACCAGGGTATTAAGAAAGTTGCGTGATGTTAAGGTGGTTTATTTTCACCTTGGACAAACACAGCCCCCTGATCCTGATTCAGATGTGGATTATGTGATTGTGCCTAAAAAAGTTTTTACCAGCCATTCCATAGAGGGAAGGATATTGGAAAATGCCGCTTCTTTGCGATGGCAGGTACAGAAGATTCTGGATGTTTTCCAGCCGGATGTAATACACTGTAATGACAGGCAGACTTTTATGCCTTTCAGATTTGATGATAATGTTCTGTATTCTTCCCATCTTTTATTTTGTGATATGCTGGGGTTACAGGGGCTGGATGATGTTTATTTTCAGGAATTAAAGATAGAAAAAGCCGCCTTCAATTATTCGGCAGTATCTATCGTTTATTCTGATTTTGCAGCCATGAGGGTAGTTAAGAATATTTCTGCTTCTGTAAGTCCTGTTGTTTTACCCCTGGCAATAAACAAGAAAGATTTTTATGATGACAAAGAAAATGAAACTTTAAATGTTGCATATTTCGGAAGATTTGAGGATATGCAAAAAGGATTCACTAACTTTGTAAAAGCTGTGGAGCTTCTTGATAAAGATTTTATAAAAAATTATTCCGTAAACTTTTCACTTTATGGCAAGGGGGAACTTCCCCGGTGGATAGACAAATCATTGTTTAAAGAAATTGAATTTTTACAAGGGAGTGATTTATACGAGGCTTATGCCAAAACCCATATAGTTGTTGTTCCCAGCAGGTATGAACCATTCGGGCTTACTGGAATTGAGGCTATGGCATCAGGATGTCTCCTTTTGGTGGTAGGGGGACTTGGTATGGACGAGTATGCAGTTCCCGGGGTAAACTGTCTTTCAATTCCTGACTCACCTCGGGGAATTTCGGAAGTAATTGTTGATGCCGTTAAGAATTATAATTCATATTCAGGGCTGAGGGTTCGGGCGAAAGCTGATGCCGCTAAATGGACTTGGGACCGCTGTGTTGCAGCACATTGCCGGTTTTATGATGCAATTAAAGATAAAAGAGTATCAAATGTAAAAACTGCCTACAGACCGGAAACATATAATATAATCGAATCCTATAATAAAAGTACTAATGTAAATTACCGTAAAGAAGAAAACGAAGCATTGGAAAGACTTCTTGATTTGACAGCTCCAAAAGAAAATGAATCGGTTCTGGTTATTTCCCTTGAGAACGGCTTTAATAAAAAAAATGTCACTAATCTTACTGTTATGAAAAAAAATTATGACGGTGTTACATACCGTGTTGAATTTTTGCCTTTTAAAGATAATGATTTTAAATATGTAATTGTTGCAGGGGCTTGGGAGACTGTAATCAATCCGGTTGCAGCTTTAAGGGAAATATGTAGAATCAGTTCCGGAAAAACAATAGTTTGTTTTAGAAAAGGAAACCGACTGCCCTGGCAGACCATAGAAATGGAATGTTCTGAATCATGGAAAGAATTGGCAAAAGATACCTGTATAGATGAACCGGAAATCTTAAATATATCGGAATATTATGATGCTGCAATTTTGAATAAATGAATTAAAAAAAGTTTTATAAAAAGTATTATGAAAAAACTATTTAAAAAAGTTTAAAACAAACAAAGGAGGTGGTGTATTATGGGTTATGGATAATCGCTAAGAGCTGTAAGTTTTTTTTGCCGGGTTTACATTTTTTTGGATTTAAAAATGTAATAAATCAAGTTTATTAAAAACAAGTTTTAAGGAGTAAAAAAATGAAAATGTTTTTGGATGAGTTTAAAGTTTTGGATATGAACGAATTAATAGCCGTAAATGGAGGTTATGGTTCTTCATCTGGTGGATCCAGGGGAAGTAGTTCTTCTTCAGGATATAGCAGTGCATCAGGAGGTGGTTCTTCGTCTTATAGCAGTTCCAGAAGCAGTACTGGTTCCAGTCATTATGCTGAGACCTCTAGCTATGTTTCCAGTCATTATGGAACGATATATAGCAAAGATGCTGAAAGTAAGGTACCGGAAGGTTACAGCGCTACATACGGATGGCTGAACGGAGAGGGAGATACCTGTGGAACAGTTGACGGTAATACGGCTTCTAATAATGATATAGATTCTGATAATAGTGATAATGCCAGGTATTTTTTGCAAGGTGCCTTTGCCGGCGAATTTGGAGAAGATTTTTCTGATAGTGCTTGTGCTGCAACTTCATTGCTGAACGGTATTTCGGAACAATATACAGAAATTACAGGGCAACAGATGACTGCTGAGCAGGCTGAAGCTGCGATTAGGGCAGCAGTTGAAAATGGAAGTATAAATAGTGATAATGCATATGTAAACAATTGGGAAAGTGCTGCAAATGATATGTGGAGTGCAACCGGATTGGATGGTTCATTTTCTTACGGAGGTTCTGAACCTACAATTGTTATTTATGCATGTGATAATGTACCGGATCAAAACGGGGAAGCAGATCATTTTGTACTTGGAACAGGGAAAAATGAATATTTTGATCCTTATAATGGTGATGCTGATAAGGTTGATAAATTGAAACTCGCCAAAACTGGATTGGGGTCAGAAAGACCTCTAACTTTTAACTAGGAGCTATTGAATGAAAAAAACTTTTGTATTTATTTTAATATTTTTTACGGCAGTGGTTTTTTCCGGCGATAATATATCTGAATTTATACTGAAAGATTTTAACTTTAGCAGTTTGGAAATATTAAAAAATACTTCATCTGGTATTAAGATTAACTGTATTGTTGATAAGTATAATATGACTGATATTTATGAAATGAGGGAGAAGTATCGATCAGATATTCTGAATGAATATTTTAAAAAAAATGATAAAATAACAGCAAGACAGCTTTTAAAATTTTTTAAAGCAGATCAACGATATGTGATTCAAAAAGATTATTCACAACCGATTACAGATTACTCCTATAAAAAAGTATATAAGGGAAAGACACCAATAGGGGAAAGTGGGTTTATAAGTGGTAAAGATCCCTATATGGGATTTGCAGGAAATGTTGAGTATTGGCTTTTGTATCTTGATGGAAATGAGATAGTCAGATTACGTTTAAAAATTGGATATCTTTTTGAAGAAATGGATATTCTGGAAAGTTTGCCTGAAATATTTTACAAGAAAGACGGAAAATGGTACTGGAAAAGCGAAGATGCCATTGTGGAACTTTGCAGGATGATGGAAAACCACGATGAAAGACTCCCTGTTGAGATGCTGGAATTACAGCTTAAGTGGGAAGAAATTATTGGAAATCTAGAAGTAGACGGTAAAAAAATAACTTTAAAATAAAA
>JADIMM010000097.1 GCA_017694795.1 Candidatus Gallitreponema excrementavium | reverse complement strand
ATGTCAAGCCGGCCTGATTTATTCGTAAAGAATGACGGGTTTTGGTACTGGAAAAACGATGAAGCAAAAAAAATATTTTTTGAAATGCTGTTGAATCATGATAAAAGACTGCCAAAAGAGTTTATAGAAATCCAGGTTTTGTATGAAAAGATTTTAGAGAACCTTGAAGTAAATGGTCAAAAAATTACGGTAAAATAAGACTTTGAGAACAGGGCGAGTTCACCTCTCCCTGTTCCAAAAAACTGATTTTAGTTTTTACTATGTAAAAAAGGCTAGTGCCTGATTTAAAAAAGTGTAAAGGAGTTTTATGAAACCTCAAATAATTTTACAGCATGATGAAACGGACTGTGCTGCAGCCTGTCTTGCTTCTATTATGAAGTACTATGGGAAAAGAATAGCAATAAACCGTATACGAAAGGCAGCAGGTACAGACAACCAGGGAACCAGTGGTTTGGGAATAGTAAGGGCTGCCGAAACATTTGGTTTTACCTGCAAGGGCTTACTCAGTAAGGAAAAAAATATCAATCAGGATTTACCCTGTCCTTTTATTGCCCATGTTAAGCAGGATGTAATTGACCATTATGTTGTTGTATATAAAATCAATCAAAAAGTACTGGTTGGAGATCCTGCTACAGGCTTTGAAAAATTATCACTTGAAGAATTTAAAAGTAAATGGTCAGGCGTTTTTTTTATTCTTTCTCCTACCTCAAATTTTGTAAAGGTTCCGGAATCCCAGGGCTTGTTTTCCCGTTTTATGCACCTTCTGGTTCCCCATAAAAAAACTCTGGTTTTAACTTTTATCGCCAGCCTTTGTCTAACTGTTCTTGGGGTTGCAACTGCCTTTTACTTTAGATTTTTAATAGACGAAGTTTTGTATTCCCAACTTGAGACAAGTTTAACTCTGTTTTCTCTGGGCTATCTTTTGGTAATTATTTTCCAGGGATTGTTGGATTTTTCCCGCAGCCAGATTATGATGTATATGAGTAACAAAATTGATATGGTTTTAATTTGCGGTTACTTTAATCATATACTGCATTTACCGATGCAGTTTTTTACATCCAGAAAAACCGGTGAGATTTTGTCCCGTTTAAATGACACGGCAACAATCCGGCAGACAATTTCTTCTACAACCCTTTCCGTTGTTTTGGATTCCTGTATGCTGGTTTTCGGAGGTTTCTTTCTCTTTGTTTTTGGCAATTCTTTAATTTTTGTGGCTGTTTTACCGGTAATAATTTCATCGGTTATTGCCTGGGTTTTTTTGAAACCCTATAAAACAAAAATCCGTAAAAAAGCCGTAATGGAAGCAGAAAAACATTCAACCCTGGTGGAAAGTATAAACGGTATAGCCACGATTAAGGCTCTTTCTACCGAAAAATCAACTTATGAACGGGCTGAAGGGCAGATTATCGAAACAATTTACCGGGGGATTTCCCTGGGTAAAATGTCAAATGCACAAAGAACCCTGCAGAACTTTGTTTCCCAGTGCGGGACTTTGGCAATATATTGGATAGGAAGTCTTTATATTTTTGACGGTTCCATGTCATTGGGGCAGTTGATTTCTTTTGTTACATTATCAGGTTATTTTCTGGGGCCTTTTGCAAGACTTTTGATGTTGCAGCCGGCTTTACAGGAGTCTTTTGTGGCTTCGGACAGATTAAGCGAAATCCTTGATATGCCGGAAGAAAATGAAAATACAGAAAACCTGGTTAAATTGGATTCTGTTGATTCATTTAAAGGTAATATAAAAGTTGAAAATATTTCATTCTCCTATGGAACCCGGGGAAAAACCCTGGACGGAATTTCTTTTGATATTAAGGGAGGGCAAAAAGTAGCTTTTGTAGGATTGTCAGGATCCGGTAAAACTACCATGACTAAACTGCTTCTTAAATTTTATGATTATTCGGAAGGAGAGATTTTTATAGACGGAATGAGTTTAAAGGATATTGATACTTTGTCATTAAGGAAAATTACAGGTTATGTTCCCCAGGAAGTACTTTTATTCAGCGGAACTATTCTTGAAAATATTGCTCTTGGTACGGAAGAGGCTACCTATAAAGAAATACTCGATGCTTCCAAAGCATCAAGGGCAGATGAGTTTATTTCCAGGCTTCCAGAAAGATATTTGACAAAGGTGGGGGAACGTGGAGCCACCCTCTCCGGAGGTGAAAGGCAAAGGCTGTCCTTGGCCCGTATTCTTTTGCGGAAACCCAAACTGATAGTTTTAGACGAAGCCACTGCCAGTCTGGATGTAGTAACCGAAAAGGCAATAATGGATACTTTAAATAACACCACAAGGGGGATTACAACGATTATTGTAGCCCACAGGCTATCTACGATTTGTGATTGTGATAAAATCTTTGTTTTTGACAAGGGGCAAATCGTTGAATCCGGCTCTCACATTGAATTGCTTTCCCGGAACGGGAAATATAAAAAAATGTGGGATACACAACATCAGGGGGAATATGAATATGAAAAACCCAGTTTTGCATTCAGAAGATAAATTGAAGTTTTCAACAGAGTATGTCCTTAAAAAAGATTCCCCCTGGGGGGCGGGGATTATCCTGGTTATTTCCGGTGTGTTGGTTGCAGTAATATTGTTTATTTGTTTTGGAAAAATGGAAGAAGTTGTGAAAGCCCAGGGAATCGTCCGTCCGGAATTAAATGTTTCACAGGTTAAAAGCATTCTTGCAGGGGAAATTGAAGAGATATGTTTTATCCCCGGACAGTTTGTTCAGAAAGGCAGTGTACTTGCAAGGCTCAATCAGGATGAACTGGCAGCCCAAAAGGAAACCATTCTTGCCCAGCTTGAAGATATAAAAACAAAAATCCAGGGGAACAAACTAATCGAGGAAAGTTTTAATTCGAAAAAGAATCTGATTCCGGCTTGTGACAAACTGGCGTATAGCAGATTTGAGGCTTTTAAATCCGAGTATGACTTATTAAAAACAAAGTGTGATTTTGCAGAGTTTCTATATAAAGAAGAGAAAATGATTCCCGCATCAGGTACCACCCCGATGAATATAAAAAAACTTGGCTATGAATACCGTGAAGCCAGGGAAAATCTTAATTTGTTTACTGATAAGTTTTATGAACAGGTTGTCCTTGAATCTTCCGAACTGGAACTTATGGAAATCCAACTTGAAAAACAGCTTGAGCAACTTGAAGTCAATTTAAGAAATACAGAATTGACAGCCCCCGTTTCCGGATTTATACAGGAAATATCTTCCCTTAATGTTGGGGATTATATTTTTGCAGATCAAAAAATATTGAATATTGTCCCAGCCACTTCTTCTGATTACAGGATTGAGTTAAGAATTCCGGCAAGGGATTCAGGAAGAATAAAAAAAGGAATGGAAGTAAAGTTAAGATTTCCTGCTTTTCCCTATTATGAGTTTAAGGGGGCTGTAGGAACTGTAAAATCCATAGATCCTGATACCCAGGCTGCTTCCAATGGGGAACTTTTTTTTACAGTTGTAACTGACATTGATACAAATACACTGAAAGACAGAAAGGGTATTGAGTACCCGGTAAAAGTAGGGTTGGAAGTGGATGCAAGATTAATACTGGAATCAAGAACAATTTTGTATTTTTTGTTGAAAAAGGTAGGTGTGATGGTTTGAAAAAACAAATCTTTTTTTTATTTTTATTGAGCCTTTTTTCATCCGGTTTGTTTGGAGATTCACATGAAACTGACAATAAACTCCGGGATTTATTCCAATACAAGGTTTTGGATAAATCCTTGGGACTGAAAGATGCCTTAGCGACATATAAATTACAAAAAATCGATTCCACGGGAAAAATTAAATTCTATTTTCCAACCGGTGGATTATCATTATCCCCTGTTTTAAAAAAAGAATATGGTTTTGAAAGCGGAGGGTTTTCAATGCCAATAGGGTTTAATCTTGTGCAAAACCTGCCCTGGTTTTCCACATTTACATTTACCCTTAACCAAAATATTGATTTCAATGATTTTGGTAAAGAATTCAGTTACAGTTTTTCCGGTTGTGCGGCATTACAAACAAGTATGGCGGTTTTTAATTCAAGTTTTGCCAAGGATTATTATAGGGCAGAACGAAATTATTTAAAAAATCTGAAGACAATTTATGATTTGAATTTTCTTTGCACTTATAAAGGACTTGTTGCAGAATATTTGATTCAAATAGCCAGGTGGCTTTATTTTTCAGAAATTTCCAAATTATATGAAGAAAAGTATAATCTTTATTCTGAAAGGTCAAAGGATAACCTGATTTTATTTCAACGGGGGCATATAACTTCTTTGGAATTATCGGAAAGCGAAAAGGAAACTGCGGAGATTTTTTCTTCTTATCTACAGGTATTGGAAAACAAGTTTGAATTGGAGGCCTATTTAATAACCCACGGTATAGAATCAAAAGATCTTAATTTTTCTTTAACGGAGTGGATTGATTTTTTGGAAAATATTTCCGGGAAATATTCTGTTTTTGAGCAGAATAAAATGGAGGTGGAACTTATGGAGATTAATATAAACTATAAAAACAATCTGAAAAACAGGCTTTCTGATATTCCATCTTTAAATTTTGCCTATTCCCTGAATCCTGACTCAAATTCAGGCAATAATCTAAAAAAATACTGGGCTGATATGGATAATTTTAACTGGAGTTTTTCGGTTTATGCGGATATTCCCCTTACGCCATGGAATGGTTTATATACATTACGGAAAAGCTTTGCCTTGGAAAAAGAAAGTTATAATATCAGACTAAATCGGTTTTATTCCGAAAAGAAAAATGAAATTATAATCAGGGAAAAGAAACTAGAAATGTATTCCGTTCTGGAGGAAAAAAATAACCGGCATTTTATTATTGAACAAGAAAGGATGAATTTATTTTCGGCCATGCTTGAGTCTGGGAGAATTTCAGATCTGGATTGCAGAATACAAACAAATATTGCCCGGGAAAGTTTTTTGAATTATTGCCTTTCTAAAATAAATAGAATTGAATATGTCTTGGGTTTTTTCTAGGTATGAGAAAATATTTTTTGTCCTGGAGCTGTTAAAATTTCAATGTAATATTTTATGTTTACTGAATTAGGGAGGGATTTTTTTCTTGTAAAATCTGTTCCTTGTTGACTACTTCCATTGCTTTTAGAAAGACTTCCATGGCAACCCGGGCATCGTCTTCTGCCCGGTGGGCATCTTTTGCCTGGATTCCCAGCTTTGGGGCAATAACCTGGAGTTTGTAGGAAGGTTCTCCAGGAAAAACATCCCTTACCACTTTAAGAATATCGTAATATTCTTTTATTTTGTATTCGTACTTGATGCGTTGTAATTCTGTTTTTAAAAACGCAATATCAAAACCTGCATTGTAAGCCAGAAGGATTGAGTTTCCGGTAAAGGCACAAAAATCCTGTATTACTTTTGAGGTTCCAGGTGCTTTTTCAAGCATCTTGTTTGTAATACCGTTTATTTCTGTAGCCTTTTCCGGTACCGGAATCCCGGGATTTATCAATGAATTAAAACGGCTCCGTATCCCCCTCCTGTCAAAGGAAATTCCTCCGATTTCTATTATCCGGTCTCCTTTGTCCGGGTTTAATCCGGTAGTTTCCGTATCAAAGGAAGTAAAGACTGCTCCCTTCAACTTCATTGATAAATCCAACAGGTATTGCTCCATTAAATCTTTTCCAGTTTTTCTCTTATGTCTTTTTCAATGGAAGAAATTATCTTGTCAGCTTCCTCCTTTGAAGGAGCCTGGCAGCAGAAATAAAATTTGATTTTTGGTTCCGTACCACTGGGGCGGACAGATATTCTTGTTTCATTTTCAAGATAGAACTGGAGGACATTGCTCTTGGGGAGGTTTGTAGGAGCTTTTTTATCTTTTGAATCCAGTGAAAAAACAATCTGTTCCTGTATATCACGGATTTTTGAAACTTTAAATCCTCCCAAAGAAGCAGGTTCATTATTTCTGAATTCCGCCATGATTGCTTTCATTTTTTCGTTTCCGGAAGAACCGGGGAAAGAAATTGAAAATGCGGAATCCTGGTAATATCCAAAACCTGCGAAAATCTCTTCCAGCCTGTCTAAAAGGCTTTTTCCTTTTGATTTCCAGTACAATGTCATCTCGGCACAAAGGGCGGCTGCAGAAACTCCGTCTTTGTCCCGGACTTCGGTCTCTATGTTGTATCCGTAGCTTTCTTCAAAACCAAAGATGTAATTATTTCTTCCGGTTTTTTCAAAGTCAGCCATTACGGCAGCTATCCATTTAAAGCCGGTAAGACACTCTTCTGTAGTAACACCGTAAGAAGCGGCAATTTTGTCCGCAAGTGTGGTACTTACAATGGAGCGGATTATTGCAGGATTTTCAGGCATAAGATTCAGTTCTTTTCTTGTAAGGCAGATATAGTCTGTAAGCAGGGCCCCCATCTGATTTCCTGAAATTAGTACATAGTTTCCGTTTTTGTCCGGAACTGCACTGCCAAACCTGTCAGAATCAGGATCTGTAGCCATTACAACATCAGCCTTTTCCTTTGCTCCCAGTTCCAAAGCCAGTTTAAGGGCAGCGGCTTCCTCCGGATTAGGGTAGGAAACGGTAGGGAAGTTTCCGTCAGGAGCTCTCTGTTCAGGAACAGTAATAACTGTTAGTCCCAAGTCTCCCAAAACCTTTTCCACGTGCATTGCTCCGGTACCATGAAGCGGTGTATAGACTACCTTTACCTGGGGTGCCATTTTTTTGATGAGGTCCGGTCTGAAAAGCTTGCTTTTTACCATTTTCCAGTATGGTTCATCAATCAGGGAATCGATTATTACAAGAAGCCCTTTGCTTATTGCATCCTCTCTGGAAATTGTCTTTACTTCAGTTACACTTTCAACTTCTGAAATGATTCCTTTATCATGGGGTTCAATAACCTGGGCCCCGTCAGACCAGTAGGCTTTATAGCCGTTATATTGGGGCGGGTTATGGGAGGCTGTTACAACAACACCGGTATCGCACTCAAGTTCCCGTACTGCAAATGAAAGTTCCGGAGTAGGCCTGAGTGAAGAAAAAAGATATGTCTTAAAACCGTTTGCGGCAAAAATGAGGGCGGCAGCCTCTGCAAAGGTGTCTGAAAAATTCCTGGAATCGTAGGCGATAACAGCCTTTAGTTCACCTTTAGAAGCTTTTTGTGGCAAGGCTTTCATGACATAGTTTGCAAGCCCCTGGGTTGCCTGATTGATGACATAAGGATTCATTCTGTTGGTACCGCCGCCAATAATACCCCTCAGCCCCCCTGTGCCGAATTCCAAATCCCTGTAAAACCTGTCTTCCAGCTCTTTCATATTATTTTCTGCCAAAAGCTTTTCGACTTCTTCACGGAAAAATGGTATTTTTTCATCTTGAATGTATTTTTTTGCTCTTGAAATGATTTCTTCGTTGTCCATACGACCTCCGGTTTGCAAATTATAAAGGGAAATTACCACCTGAAAATACTTTTTTTTGGCTCAGAAGTAATAATTTTCCCTCTAATACAGATAGAATACCAAAAAGAACAGTCAAACACAAGTAAAGATTTCAACTTTCAATGGAAAGAATGTTTTTAGATAGAAAATATTATGGCGGAAAAGCCTTTATTATTGCAGTTTGATACTATAAACGGGCTGATTTTAAACCAAAAAGAGATGAATCCAGCCGGAAGTTTGATATTCAGCTATAAGGTTTTTTTAGGATTGGATTATAAAAAAGTTGATTTTTAAACAGTTTGTTCTTTTTATTTTATCCCTGGTTTATAAGTAAATTTATCTGGAAATAAATGTTCAATCCGTCAATTTAGCTAAGTAAAGATTCGGTGCGGAAAAAAAATGACAAATATCCTTGTGATTCAGGGATTGTTTGAAAAGTAACTGGTATGATGTAGTAAACTTTAATTTAGAATTCCAAACGCTTTTTCCCAAAAAAACGTTCTATTTTAATCCTTACTATGGTGACAGTTTGTGCTTCCTTTTCCGTAAACTCAAAATCTTTTCCGGTCTGCTGAATCATCAACAGCTTTAAAGCCCTGATTTTTTCCGCTGTATCGTACACAACAGCCCCTTTCCCCCAGGCAGTAACACTTTCATAATTAAATCCGTATCCGCACCCATGACCGGGATTTTCCGGTGTAGTCAGGCAATATCCGGTACAAAACTGCAGGCATGCCAGAGAATTTGATTCAAGAAAATCAAGCTTCATACCCTGGGAGGCACAATGAAAATAAATCAGATTGTTTTGGGAGTCAAATCCGAAATTTAATGGAACCACATACGGAGTGTTGTCTTTGGAAAGTCCAAGATGCATAATCTTACACTTCTCAATAATTTTTTTAATGGTATTCAAATCAGTTATTTCTCTGTCTTTTCTCCGCATGGATTTAATGTTAGAAAATATTTATTGTGATGTCAACAAAATGCGCTTTCAGTTTTTATTTTTTAATATATTTTTTAGCGATTGTATGATAGAATTTATTTTGTTTTAGAAAATTAGGAGTATCATAATGAAGAAAATATTTTTGCTCATGTTTTTTTTATTTATTTTTGTTTCCTGTGATGAAGAGGGATTGATTGACGAGGAAATACAAGTTGTCAGGGACACAATCGACACAATGTATGCTGTGTCAGAAACCCATTCTGAAGAAAATATCAGGGAGTTAAAATTATTACTTCCCAGTGCCGTTGAAATTCTGAATAAATATTCCGTACAGGAGTTACCGGAGGAAAACCGGGAGATTTTCCAAAATCTCAACCTGGAGTTTATTTCAGCTTCGATTATTTTAGAAGACGCAGGATATTATATTTCTGATTTTGTGGAGATGGAATAGGTATAAACAATGCTTTTTTCCCTGCATGATTTTAATGTTTTAAACTAATTGTTTAAAACATTAAATAAGGCTTGTGGTAAATGATTTTTGATTTTATACTTAGCGAGTCATAATAAATAAAGATTTTTTGGAGGTTTTTTATGGCTCAGTTAAAATCAGGACTCGAACTTAAAGACGGTGAGACACTGGTTATGGAATTGGAGGCCGAACTTTGGGCAACAAGTGCAAACCCTTTTGCACAGGCATTGGGTGCAGTCAGGCGCTTTTTTGCCATGATTTTTGGGTTCAGGCACAAGGGTTTTCTTGTAATTACCGATAAAAGAGTGGTAGAAGTTTACAATGCAATTTCCTGCTATGTATTTAACACAGGAAGAAGGGTAAAGTATCTTTTGCCAACCAGTGTAAAAGAAGTCGGGTACACAAAAGAAGCAACCTGCGGCTGTTTCTGTCCTTCGTATCACCTGTACTACGAATCATTTACACAGAGTACTTCAGTTCTTCTTTCTGCAACCAGCGATGCAGAAGCACAGAAAGTTGTAGACTGCTTCTACAGTGCAATCTCAAACTAATTCTGTAAAGTTTGGAGCGTTAAGGTTTTTATACCTTAACGCTTATTCTTTTCTTCTCCTTTTACTCAGCATTTTGTTTTTCTCGGTGCCTCTTTATAAGATAAGTCTGTATTTTCTTTTTGTGCAGATACCATTAGGGCTGTACGTTTTGTCCAGGTCTGTAAAACTTTTTTCAACTTGGAATGAAAAAAAAAGGAAATATGCCGTACTAATGGCAAAAAACCAAGGCGGGTTTAGGGAAGAAAGTTTTGCAGTATTTATGCAGGCTCCCTGTGGCAGGCTCCTTGTCAAAACAGTTTTAAAAGATTTGGGTATGCCAAATCAATACAAGGAACTGAAAAAATATAAAAAAACTTTTTTCTCTGCTGTCAGGGATAGTTGCAAACCTGTTAAAACAACGGTGTACATAAACAAGGATTTTCTATGAGCTTAACACTTATTATTTTTTTGGCAGCCGGTTTTTTTGTGGCTGTAGGCTTAGGTTTCCTTTTTCTTACAAAAAAAATGGAAACTGGAATGAGGGTTTTCTGGGGAATTGTGGCAGTCCTTTGTTGCGAAGTTCTGTTCTTTTTATTTTCCCTGACCCTTACTTTTAAGGCAAACATATCTTCTGTTGTTTCCTCCGGTCTGGGATTAGTAAAAAACGAGCTGACATCTGTTTATCCCGGGATAATGGACGAAAGTCTTAATCTTGATCAAATAAGTTCCCTGCTTTCCCAGGTTGACCTTGATACCCAAATAGAAAAAAATGCAGGTAATCTGGGAAGCCTGGAAAAAAAGATTCTTAAAACCGTAATAAGGAGGGTTTTTCCCGTAACCTACGGTATAGAAACTGCATCAGGCACTTTGAATTCTTTTCTGGAAAAAAACTCCCTTGATACCGGGGCAATTTCAATCAATGAAATTTTTTCAAAAATTGAAGGAAATACCACCGAAATTCTCGGAAAAACAGCCCTTGTATTCCAGATAATTCTGGTGGTGGTTTTTGTCCTTTTTGTTGTTCTGTTTTGGGTAATTACTAATTCCTTTAAAAAAAGGGATTCTTCCGGCAAAAAAAACAAGGCAATAACATTCGGGGAAGATTTGCAGGAATAATATTCCTTTTTCCGGATTTTATTTTATAAAAAGGCTGCCCTCCTAAATCATTTGAATTTTCGGGGCAGCTTTTCCGTATAAAAAATAAAACCTGCACTTAAAATACAAAATCACTGCACTTGCAGGAAGCGGCTCCCGGTTTTAATTATTGTATTCCAATTATATGCCGGAATTTACAATAAGCATTCTTCTTAAGGTAAACATCTGACAAAATTTAAAAAATACCTTATTTCCTCATGACTTTTTTTACAAATCTTTGTAAAATACCTTTGACAAGAGCTATCTCAAGGGGAGGGGAAAATGAAAATCGGTTTTGACAACGAAAAATATCTTAAAATCCAGTCACAGCACATAAAGGACAGAATCGCAAAATTCGGGAATAAGCTTTATCTTGAATTCGGCGGTAAACTCTTTGACGATTTTCATGCTTCCAGGGTTTTGCCGGGCTTTATGCCGGACAGCAAGCTTAAAATGCTTATGCAGCTTTCAGATGAGGCAGAAATAATTATCGTAATCAGTGCCGAAGACATCGAAAAGAACAAAATACGGGGGGATTTGGGGATAACCTATGATATGGATGTTATCCGCCTTATGTCGGAGTTTTCCCAAAGAAACCTCTATGTAAGCTCCGTGGTAATTACCCAGTACAACGGTCAACCCGCCGCTGATATTTTTAAGACTAGACTGGACAAGTACAATATAAAAACTTATTTCCATTACAATATAGAAGGCTATCCTGCAAATATTGCCCTTATAGACAGTGACGAAGGATACGGAAAAAACGACTATATAGAAACAACCCGTCCCCTCATTGTAGTAACAGCCCCGGGGCCAGGAAGCGGAAAAATGGCGACCTGCCTTTCCCAGCTCTATCATGACAATAAAAGGGGCATAAAGGCCGGTTACGCAAAATTTGAAACCTTTCCCGTATGGAATCTGCCCCTTAAACATCCCGTAAACCTTGCCTACGAGGCTGCAACCGCAGACCTTAACGATGTAAACATGATAGACCCATTCCATCTGGAAGCCTACGGGGAGACAACCGTAAACTACAACCGGGACATAGAAATATTTCCGGTTTTAAACGCAATCTTTGAAGGGATATACGGATACAACCCCTATAAGTCCCCAACTGACATGGGGGTAAATATGGCAGGATACTGCATCGTAGACGACGAGGTATGCCGGAAAGCCTCAAACATGGAAATAATAAGAAGGTTTTATGCCGCCCAAGGCAGACTGGCAAACGACGGTAACAACGAAAACGAAGTATATAAAATCGGTCTCATAATGAACCAGGCAAAAATAACCACCGACGACAGGGCTGTAACGGTGGCGGCAAAAAAACGGGGTATGGAAACCGGAGCCCCCGCCGCGGCCATAGAGCTGGAAGACGGAACAATAATAACCTCAAAAACCAGCGACCTTTTGGGGGCTTCAGCAGCTTTGCTTCTTAACGCCTTAAAACACCTTGCAGGAATAGACCATGATGTCCACCTTATATCATCTTCCGCTATCGAGCCAATACAGGAACTCAAGGTAAAATATCTTTATGGCAAAAACCCAAGACTCCATACCGACGAAGTCCTGGTTGCCCTTGCCCTGGCATCAAATACAGACAAAAACGCCGCCAAGGCAATCCTCCAGCTTCCAAAACTTAAAGGCTGTCAGGTTCATACAACCGTCATGCTTTCAGAAGTTGACACAAAAATATTCAAAAAACTGGGAGTTGAATTCACCAGCGAGCCGGTAAAGAAAAAAGGCCTTTTCCCGCCGGCAAACAAATTGGGTGTAAACTATTAAAATCCGTGGCATAATAAATTTTTTTGAGGGGGATCCGGCTTAACCGCCGGATTTTAAATAAGGCTAAAAAAAAGGCATTCCCTTCAGTTTCCCCCCGCTCCAAACCCGCCTGACAGCAGCCGGCTTAAAAAAAAGGTTTTCCACACAAGGTATTTCCCGGGTTTTCCGCTCCCCTTTGTCCTCAATACCCTCTTTAAGATTTGTTTGTTTTAACTAACTTTTTATTTGCCTTTTCTTTTTGGGTTCATTATATTCCTACATGAAGAACACAAGGAGGTTTAAAATGAATAACAAAGAACCGGTAAATATTGCCTTTTTTGATTCAAAACCCTATGATATTGCTTTTTTTACAGAAGCAAATAAAAATTTTCTATACAACATAGAATTCCTGGAACCAAACCTTAACAGGAAAACCGCTGTGCTTGCAAAAGGTGCCCAGGTAGTCTGTGCCTTTGTAAACGACAAATTGGATAAAGAAACCCTGGATATCCTTTACAATGAAGGCATACGCCTGGTAGTAATGCGGTGCGCAGGTTACAACAATGTGGACCTGGAAGCCGCCTACGGAAAAATCACAATTCTCCGTGTTCCTGCGTATTCCCCTTATTCTGTGGCGGAATTTGCCCTGGCGGCCCTTCTTTCCCTTACCAGGAAAATCCCCCAGGCCTTTAACCGTACCAGAAACGGAAATTTCCAGCTGTCCGGCCTTACCGGCAGGGATCTTCACGGCAGGGTCTGCGGTGTAATCGGTACCGGCAAAATAGGAAAAATCTTTGCAGAGCTTATGAAAGGCTTTGGAATGGAAATCCTGCTTTATGACAAATTCCCGGATGAAGCCTGGGCAAAAGAAAAGGGCTTTAGATATACAGACCTTGACGAGCTGTTTACAAAAAGCGATTTTATCAGCCTTCATTGCCCCCTTACACCGGAATCCCGGCACATCATTAACGGGGAATCCCTTAAAAAAATGAAAAATGACTGTGTTTTGATTAACACCGGCCGGGGTGCTTTGATAGATGCAAAGGCACTGGTAGAAGCCTTAAAAGACAAACAAATCGGCGGGGCAGCCCTGGATGTATACGAAGAAGAAGAAGAATACTTCTACGAAGACTGGTCAACGGAGGTTATAAAGGACGATGTTCTGGCCAGGCTCCTTATGATGCCCAACGTCCTCATTTCCAGTCACCAGGCTTTTTTAACCACTGAAGCACTGACGGCAATTGCAAATACAACATTGAACAATGTAAAGGCTTATATTGAGGGTAAACCCTTGGAAAACCAGGTCTGCTTTAAGTGCTCAAATAATTAAGCCTTTTTTTAGAAAGTAATCATCCTGTTTTGTGTAAAGGAGGCCTGCACCCTCAATGCGCAGACAGAACCGGCATATTATGCTTTTATGCCTTTTCACCAGAAAAACTGTTTCTTTTACAAATGCCCTCTGCAAAGGCAGAAAAGCACATCAAAGCGGAACCGGCAAGCCGTCCAAAAATCCGGATCAAACCGGATATTGCAAAGGTTTACCAAGGGTTTGTGGTCAAAAATCCTGTTCTTTTAACCTTGCAAAAAAAAACTAATGATTGTAATCTCTTCATACTGAATGTTTATGTTTTTTTACAGGGAGGTTTTCCATGAATACTGTAAAACTTTCAAATGGCGTTTTAATGCCCGGAATCGGGTTCGGTGTTTATCAGACAAAAAGCGGTAAAGAAACCGAAAATGCGGTGGAATGGGCACTGGAAGCCGGATACAGGCATATTGATACAGCCGTGATTTATGGTAACGAAACCAGCGTGGGAAAAGCCGTAAAAAAAAGCGGGATTCCAAGGGACAGTCTTTTTATCACCACAAAACTTTGGAACGAGGATATCCGTAAGGAAAGGGTGGATCAGGCCTTTGAAAAAAGCCTCGAAAACCTCGGTCTTGATTATATAGACTTGTACCTTATCCACTGGCCTGCACAGGGATTTGAAAAAGCCTGGAAAGTAATGGAAGAACTTTATAATAAGGGCAAAATAAAGGCTGTTGGTGTAAGCAATTTTCAAATCCATCATCTAAAAGAACTGGAAAAAGTTTCACTCTTAAAACCAATGGTAAACCAGATTGAATCAAACCCGGTTTTCAATAATCAGGATTTAATAAACTACTGCAAAAACGAAAATATTTTGGTGGAAGCATGGAGCCCGTTGGGAGGAACCGGGACAACAATTTTGGGACTCCCGGAACTTGAAAGCCTTGGAAAAAAATATAGCAAGTCTCCTGCCCAGATTGTCATAAAATGGCATCTTCAGAGGGGGTTGGTTCCACTGCCAAAGTCTGTCCACCGGGAAAGAATTTTTTCCAATATAGATGTTTACGATTTTACCTTGGACAGCAGGGACATTGAACTTATCAATTCCCTCAATAAAAACACCAGGGTAGGGCCTGACCCGGATAATTTTGATTTCTGAGATAAATTTTCGGTTTTGTAAAGGAGGAGTTTCTTACTTTAAAAGGTTAGTTGAATAAAAATACGCTTTACACTACCATAAATAATATGAGTGACTTTAGATTACCAGAAAACCTTTCCGGAATTAGAATCCACATGGTGGGAATAAAAGGTACCGGAATGGCTGCTTTTGCTGAAATCCTTTCCGGTGCCGGAGCTGTCCTTACAGGCAGTGATGTTCCGGAGCAGTTTTATACAGACGAAATTTTAAAAAAACTTAATATTGTTCCTTTTACTTCCTTTGAGGCTTCCCATATAACCGGAGAGTTGGACTATGTTATACATTCTTCTGCATACAAAAAGGAAGAAAACCCGGAACTCCTGGAAGCAAAAAAATTGGGAATACCGGTTTTGCTCTATACTGAGGCCCTGGGGGCTTATTCCCGCAATTCTTTTTCCTGTGCCGTTTCCGGAGTCCACGGAAAAACTTCCACTACCGGTCTTGCAGGAACAGTTTTAAAATCACTGGGGCTCCCTTTCAGTGTTCTTGCTGGCAGCCGGATTAACAGCTTTAACGACAGTTGTACCTTGACCTGCGGACATAAATATTTCGTTGCAGAAACCTGCGAGTACCAGAAGCATTTTTTAAGTTTCCACCCTGAAAAAATAATTCTTACCAGTGTGGAGTCCGACCACCAGGATTTTTATCCTACCTATGAATCCATTCTTTCAGCCTTTATGCAGTTTATAGAACTTTTACCGGATATGGGGGAAGTTATATATTGTGCCGACGACCCGGGGGCTTCGGAAACTGTAAAGCTCATTTATACCAGCAGGCCGGATTTGGTTTATACACCTTACGGTGAAAAGGCTACCGGAGAATTTAAAATAAAAATCCAAGGAATAGAGAATGAGCGGCAGGTTTTTACTTTGGAGGGGTTCCCGGGACCATTTAAGCTCCGGGTTCCCGGAAGGCACAACATAAAAAATGCCGCCGCAGCCATTGCCCTGGCTGTTTCCCTGGTTCAAAAGGAAAAAGGGCAGGTAACTCTTGAGGATATAGGCAGAATCAGAATGGGGCTGGAGGCCTTTACCGGGGCAAAACGGAGGTGCGAAATCCTTGGGGAGGCCGGGGGAGTCCTTTTTATGGACGATTACGGCCATCATCCTACTGCAATTAAAACTACTTTGGCAGGGTTAAGGGAGTTTTATCCTGAACGGAGGCTCATTGTTGACTTTATGTCCCATACTTATTCCAGGACAGCAGCTCTTTTGGATGAATTTGCTTCTTCTTTTGATGATGCAGATATTCTTGTTTTGCATCCAATTTATGGTTCTGCACGGGAAGTTTACACCGGCGGAGTAAACGGATACACCCTTTACGAAAAATGTGCCGGGAGATACAAAAATGTTTTTTATGCAGAAACATTCCAGGAGGGGGAGGAAATTATTCAAAATAATCTTTCTCCCGGGGACCTGGTTCTGACCCTTGGGGCAGGGGACAACTGGAAAGTAGGAAAAAATCTTTTGGAAAAACTTAAAGCAGGAAAATAAAAATGAAAAGCATGACAGGTTTTGCCCACGGGGAATTTACCCACGGCACTTATTCGATTACAATCGATATTAAAAGTTACAACAGCCGTTTTTTGGAATTAAGCGTTTATGTTCCTTCCTTTATGAACACATTGGAATTCCAAATCCGTGATTTTCTTTCTTCCGGAATTTTAAGGGGAAAGGTAGAAGTTTCGGTAAAATTAAAGGAACTTAATCCTGCCGTATCGGTAAACTGCAACGAAAATTATTTAAAAAAATACTACGAAGAAATAAAAAGAAGTGCCAGGGCTGCCGGGATTAAGGAAAACCCCGGGCTTAAAACCCTTTTGTCCCTGGAGGGGGTTTTGACTTCCGAAAAAGAATTTGACACAGAGAATTATGCAAAGAGCATAATGGAAGATTTGGAAACTGTATTCAAAGACTTTGATTCTTCCAGAATAAAAGAAGGAATGGCCCTTAAAAAAGACCTGGAAGAAAAAATTGAAAAACTGGAAGAAGTCCTGACCACTACAAAAAAATATTCCGCCGAGATGGAGGAAACATTTAAAAACAATCTTAAAACCAGATTGCAGGAAGTTGCAGGGGATTTGGTGGACGAACAGAGAATCCTCCAGGAAACAGCCCTTATGCTGGTAAAGTACACGATAAACGAAGAAATCGTAAGGCTTGCTGCCCATATTTCTTCCCTCCGGGATGAACTGGAGTCAAATCCTGCACCCGGCAAAAAAATCGATTTTATATGCCAGGAGATAAACCGGGAGATAAATACAATAGGTTCCAAAAACCAAAACCTGGAAGTGGCAAAGGCCGTAATAAACGGGAAAGATTCCTTGGAAAACATCAGGGAACAGGCAAAGAATGTTGAATAGTTTTTTTCAGATTTTATTTTAAGAAATATCAGGAGATTTTTATATGAAAACATACCAGATACCGGAAAATAAAAAATTAAGGATTGCAATTTCAGGATTAAGCGGTTGCGGGAATACAACGGTTTCAAAAAAGCTTTCGGAAATGCTGGGTGTCCGGATGATAAATTACACTTTCAGGAATCTGGCAGAAGAACAGAATATCCCCCTTTCAACGATTATTGAAAATGCCAAAACCGATGATTCTTACGATAAAACCGTGGATACAAAGCAGGTTGAAATGGCAAGGGAGGTTTCCTGTGTTTTGGGTTCCCGGCTTGCGGTATGGATGCTCCCGGAGGCGGATTTAAAGGTTTATCTTTTTGCTTCTCCAAGGGTCAGGGCTGAAAGAATCCAAAACCGTGAGGGCGGCACTCTTGAAGAAATAATGAATTTTACTTCCATGAGGGATGATGCCGATACCCAAAGGTATAAAAGGCTTTATAACATTGATAACCGAAAGTATGACTTTGTGGATTTGATTATCGACACCGAAAAAATGAATCCCGACCAGATAACTTCCCTAATTATAGAAACACTCATAAAAAAAGGCCTCTTGGTGCAGGGGTAAAAGGCATTGATTTATTGGCTGCTTTGGTAAAGCAGGGCAAACTTCGCTTTTAAAAAAGCGTGAAAATTTAAGGGAGAGGGAAAACCAACGCTTTCGATGCGTAGGTTTCCCCTCTCCCTTAGACCCTCACCCCTTCCTTACACCGACCAGGGGAGCACCCCTGGACCCCCTATGCTATGTTTCCTTATCTGGAACCAGCGGTCTGGGGC
>JADIMM010000096.1 GCA_017694795.1 Candidatus Gallitreponema excrementavium | reverse complement strand
TGCGATGTCCTAACTTGGCTTTTTCATTGCTTTTTCTGTCTTTCATTTTTTCAAGCCATCTTCCTAAAACGCCTATCTGCCAATAACTTTGCTACATTTTTCTGTTTATCACTTTTTATTCGTACTTTTGTATAACAAAAAAAACATTGATATAAAATCCAGCACAATAAAAACAAGGCACTTATTAATGTTTTTTAATTCTATCCCTATTTAATTTGCGAAGTTCTCGGTTTTCTTTGTCCCTCCGCATCATATCATTTATATAACCTAAAGTACCCATGAGCTTTTTATTAAGGATAATGTCTTGATAGACGCATTTGATTTTAAATAGGAATTGGAATAAAAAAGCGACAAAGTAATTTCTTGCCGCTTTTCTTGTCAGATTAACTAATCAATTCTTGTAAGTTCCAATGTGGACTGATATTGAGGTTTTATATCAACCAGATTGTATTTGAGTATCATTTTGTTTTTAGATATTTCTATCAAACTCCATGGTTGGCTTTTAAGTATAATAGAGTTCTTGAAATAAATGTATTTCCCTTTTACCTCATACGTGAAACCTTCCACCATAGTATATTCCGGATTTTGTGGATCTACGCAATTTATTACTCCTGTTTCTTTAGTCTCAAAATTTATACCCACTTCACCATTATAGGTTGGATCAGCTATATTCCCTTTCCAAACCGTTTGATTTAATGATTCCGGTGTAAATTCAAACTGTGGTATTTGATCATCATCTTTACAGCTATAAAAGCTAAATACACAAAGGAACAGCATCAGTATTCCAAATAAATTCTTTGTCTTCATACAACTATTGTTTTTTAGTACATAAAGGTACTATAAAGTATTTATGAAGAACAAAATACCTGATTCTATTGCAGACTACAAACCAAAATCTCAACAAATGTTGAGAATTACTTGTCAAAACTTACCATTTTTCTTATTCTGCTCATGTGGGTAGGTGTTATTCTCAAGTAAGATGAAACTTCTTTTACGGAAATGAGTTGAAGTAAATCCGGGCTTCTTTTGATAAGTTGTCTGTACCGTTCTTCTGGGGTCAGCCTGTAAAAATCGGCATATCTTGAATAGGTTTGAAAGCACATTTGTTCTGCTGCGATACGTGCAATATATTGACTTTCCATGCTTCTCTCAAATTCTTCTTTCAGCCTTTCAGAATGGCAAATATATATTCTGCAAGCTGTCAAAGCCTGTATGGAAATCTCAGACTTGATATTATAAAGACATGCGGGATAATCAGCCATAAATTCGCCTGCAAAGGAAAATCCTGTATTATATTCTTTTTTTTCTGTCACGTTGTAGCAAGTGTATTTTATAATACCTGATTCTATATATCCCCAATAAGGAAATATCTCTCCTTCTTTAGAGATATATTCCCCTTTTTTATAGGTATATGCGCTTCCATATTTTAGGCATAAGCTTTTAAAAAAGTCAGTGGGTATGTTGGACATATATGTGTTAAATGCATCCATTTTCATATAATAGTCATTTTAGGTAGTTGTTTTCTATCAAGTTTATGGGAATCATTAATTCTGTCATTTTGACACTCAATCATTCGCCCCTAAATTATTTATTTCTTTTTTGAAGGCCAAATGTTTTTCATCCATCTTGCAAGTATTGTTTTTTGTACACAGGCTTTTGTTTACGAGTCCTTGTTGGGTTCCTTTCGGTTACTAAAAGGTTTCTATTCATGGTACGGATAAGCTGGAAACGCCTTGAAGGAGTGAGGAATTCTTCAAGATGTTTTCTATGTTTTTCACAAGGAAAACGTATGTTTCCCTGCCGTAAAACGTACGTTTCTGCCTCGGGAAACATACGTTTCCGGGAAGAGAGACGTACACATCAGAAGGATGTTTCCGGGAAAACGAAGAGGCGTTTGGCCAATTCTTTCCACAGCTTTGAAAAACCGTTTCTTTTTCGTATCTTTCAGGACAAGATTTTCCTTATAGTCAGATGCGTATGAAAAAGATGGTGCTGTGTATCCTGCTGTGGCTCGCCGTGCTGCCGCTTAAGGCCACAGGGCAATCGGGCGATGTGATTCGCCTGGGAGGAGAAGAATGGGTCTTGATGGCAAAGCCCATAGACTACGATTCCCTGCTGTGCAGGCGGATGGGAGATTTGCTTCCGGAAAATGTCAGTCGGTCCACGGGCAATTATAGCGGATATACCGCTTTCTGGGAGGTGCGTGACGGGTATCTTTGCCTGCAACGGGTAGAGGCGGATGTCTACGATGAGGTCAGCAAAAAGGAATCTATACGGGTGTATGAGGTGAAGGACTTGCAGCCGATTTTTGCGGCCTATTGTCGGGTGGGGACGATTCAAGCCCGCTGGTTCAGTGGGGAACTTCGGGCCGGAAAAGGAGATTTGGTGAGATACGTGCATGACGGGTTCGACCGCAACATGGAAACAGAACGGGTGCTGACCGTTCGGAGCGGTAAAGTGCTGGAAACGCAGACTTATCATAATTACCGGAGAGCCGGATTGAATCTGATGAAGGCACAAGGGGAAATCGTGCGTCGGTTTCCTTGGAATAGGTTTTCTGAATATCAAGGAGAACGGATTATTTTTTCGATAAGTGATTTCCAGTTGACAGCCGACGGTCACTTTATAGAC
>JADIMM010000095.1 GCA_017694795.1 Candidatus Gallitreponema excrementavium | reverse complement strand
TATTTTTTTCTTCATTCCCAAAGCTCCAGAATTTATTTATTCCCAATTAAATTGAGTATAACCCACTATATTATCAATTTAACTTTATGTCAACAAAAAAAATATCATTTTATACTGGTAGCCATGAAAGTTTATCAAAAAGAGTTTATCCAGAACCTTAAGAAATACAGGAAAGAAAACAATCTTTCCCAGGCCCTTCTTGCAGAAAAGTGCGGGGTTTCTACAGGTACAATAGGGAATATCGAATGCGGGATTGCAAGCCCTTCTTTTGAGCTTCTCATTAAAATGGCAGAGGTTCTTAAAACCCACCCTGCCCTGCTCTTTGCCGACCAGTCTTTATTTACAAAACCTGATTTTAAAAGTCCCGAAAGAAAAATCCTTGAAGAAATTTATGACAAGATAGATTCCTATCTGGAAGAAAAGAAAAGCAATAAAACCTAAAAGTATTTTACTCGTGGGCAAGGGCTTCCACAGGATCAAGTTTTGCAGCCCTGGAAGCAGGATTAAGCCCGAAAAAGACCCCCACCCCGGCGGAAAACAAAAAGGCGTAAAGACAGATTTTTATATCAAGGGTGAATTTCCACTTTAAAAAGAAAACCGTAACAATACTTATCACAATTCCAAGAATGATTCCCAGGATTCCCCCTGCAAGGCTTATGGTGGCGGATTCAACCAAAAACTGAATTTTAATATCCAGCGGCCTTGCCCCAAGGGCCTTTCTGATTCCGATTTCTTTTTTCCTTTCAGTAACGGTTACAATCATAATATTCATTATGCCGATTCCACCCACCAAAAGGGAAATGGCGGCAATCCCGGAGAGCATAAGGTTGAATGTCCCCATTACCTGGTCATACTGCTCAAGGAAAGACTGGAGTGAATAGGCAAAAACGGTATTTTCGAGGCCGGTAACCTCGTCGGCGTATTCTTCAATCCGGTTTTGGACTTTGGAAGCCACATTCTGGGAAGACACCTTTGCAACAAAATAATCCGCCTCAGGGTTGGGTTTTATCTTTTTTTCATAAAACCCCCGGGGAATATAGGCACTGCTGTCCGGCTGCTCCATTCCGATTTCCCTGCTTTCCAAAACCCCTATAACCCTGAACCCGAACATATCCCGGCTTGCATCGATTGTTATAAGCTGTCCGACGGGATTTTCTTCTCCAAAAAGCATTTCTGCAGTTTTTTTCCCTAATATTATGTTATGAAGCCCTTCCACATTGTCACTAACATTGAAAGACCTGCCCTGGTTCAATTCCAAAGAATTAGATTCCAAAAAGCCGGTTTCCACAGCCCTTAAGGGGCAGTTTACATCCACATCATTCCACCTTAAAGTTCCAGCAAGGTTGTTCACATAAAAAACTTCCGTTATCTCAGGGATTTCGTACATCAGGGTTTCCCTGAGGTTGTCGTTAAAGGGAAAGTATGCACTTCTCAGGTGTCTTCTTAAGCCGGGGCTTACATTCACCAAATCAAGATCTGCCTTTCCCATTGTTTCCTTTACATTTCCCGCCGCACTGGAACCCAGTGTTGTAATAATGATTACAGAAGTAACCCCGATTATTACACCCAAAAGGGAAAGAAAGGTCCTTATCTTGTTGTTTTTAAAGTTTTTTAAGGCATTCTGAAAATCTTCAAGCATGAAAATCCTCCTGGATTTTTCCGTCAAGAATTCTTATTGTTCTGGGAAGTGACCGCCCGATTTTTTCGTCATGGGTAACAACAATTATTGTTGTTCCTTCCCGGTTTATTTCGTTGAATAAATCCATAACCGATTCCCCGGTATGGGAATCCAGGGCGCCTGTAGGTTCGTCTGCAAGAATAAGGGCAGGATCAGTTACTGTGGCCCGGGCAATGGCTGTACGCTGCTTTTGTCCCCCGGAAAGTTCCGAAGGCTTATGATTGAGCCTGTCGGAAAGCCCCATCCTGTCCAAAACCTTTTCAGCCCGTTTTCTCCGTTCTGCCACAGGAACACCCTGATACCGGAGGGGCAACATAACATTTTCGATTACGGAAAGATTAGGAAGAAGATTGTACTGCTGGAAAACAAAACCTATTGTCCGGTTCCTTATTTCCGCCAGCTGGTTCTGGTTCATCAGGGAAACCTTTTTGCCGTTAATTAGGATTTCGCCGGAGGTAGGCTTGTCCAGGCAGCCGATTAAATTCATGCAGGTTGATTTTCCCGACCCGGAAGGCCCCATAATCGAAAGGAATTCACCCCTTTCAACGTTGAAGGAAACCCCGTCCAGGGCCGTAACCACAGTTTCCCCCATTTTGTAGAGTTTTGAAACATTATCCAAACTAAGTAGAATGTTTTCTTCTTTCATCATAAGACAAAATCCCAGTTTTCAAAAATGATCAGGGGTCAATTCAAAACTTGAATCCCTAAATCCAAATCAGCCGTAAAATATTGCAATTTCCGGCCCCGGAACCAATCACCGGGGAGGCGGAGGCTCCGGGGATGCCATTTCAAGTCCGTTCCGGCCATTTTCCGATTTATTCCTGTTCTACGTAATATCAGGCCTTTTCCCTGACTTTAAAGCCGAAAGCTGAACCTTGTCCCCTTCTTTCAGACCGGAAAGTATTTTTACATAATCCTTTCCGTAAGGCTCCACCTCTACCTTTATTTTTTCAAAATCCCCGGAATCCGAAAGCCGGAGGGCAAAATTCTCCCCTCCCTGGGAAATAATTCCTCTCTTATCCAAAAGAATAAGTTTTACAGGCTCTGTTACCGTAATTGTCCCGGAAAAAGAAAATCCGGTAAGAATTTCAGGCGGGGGATTGTCAATCCTTACCTCTGTTTTTATTACGGTTGCCCCCCTTGTGGTAATTGTACCCACAGAGGGAAAATAAGAAACATAGCCTACCACCGGTTTATCGTAAGCCGGAAATGTAAAATTTACTTTCTGGTTAAGGGCCAGCCGGGTTGAATCAACCTCGGCGACTTCAACAGTGGCTTTTAAATAAGCCCTGTTTATTATCGTAACGAGCTTATCCTTTGCCTCCACATAATCCCCCTCCGAGACAGAAAGTTCCGCAATTATTCCGTCAAATCTTGCAGCCTGATGCCTGTCCTGGAGATTTTTTTCCAAAACTTTTTTCTGGAGATTCAAAAGCTCGATTTCCTTTGGGGAGCCGGAG
Organism: Candidatus Gallitreponema excrementavium; assembly: GCA_017694795.1. Lineage (GTDB taxonomy): Bacteria > Spirochaetota > Spirochaetia > Treponematales > Treponemataceae > Gallitreponema > Gallitreponema excrementavium. The sequence goes on along the minus strand of JADIMM010000095.1, from coordinate 2,004 downwards.
ATTTTTTTCTGCTCAATCTGGTATTCCAAATTGGCAATGTTGTACTGCTGTTCGATATCGTCCATTACAAGAACTATATCGCCTTTTTTTACATTGTCCCCTTCTTCAAAATTTATTTTTTCAATTGTTCCGTCGGCTGCTGCATAAATATACTGTTCATCAGCAGCTTCTATGTTGCCGGAAATATCTATAATGTTTTCATAGGTCTCCGAAAAAACAGTAAGTATACTTTCTTCGGATTTACCGGGGCTATTTGCCTTTACCGACACAAAAACAATAATCAAAACGACAACAAGAACCACCGGAATAACCAGCAAAAGAACAGATTTCTTCATATATCACAATCTCCTAGTTTACCCTTTTTATACTCAAAACTATATCTAAACACTTTTTACAGCTCTGTGTCCCCGGAAAAAAGGCTCCTTACTTCGATATTATACAGTCTCATATTTATAACCGCCAATATATACTGGATTTTTATTTTGTTATAAAGATTTGAGCTTTCCAGAAAATCCTGATAGGAAACAAGCCCCTTTTCATAAGCTTCCCGGGTGTCATTACCTATTTCCTCATAATACGAACACTGTTCTTCCAGAATTTTTAAAGACCACAGTAAATCATCCTTTTGTCTTTGATAGGTATCCTTGGCATTCCGGTAACTTTCCTTTGCATCCTGGATATCCAAAAGTTCAGTCAATAAGTCATAGTTTTCAGACTCTTTTTCCAGTTTTTTATCCCGTCCCGAAAAAGAATCCCATCCTGCAGAAATTGTAATCCCCGGTTCCCCTTTCTCTGAAAGTGGAATGGAAACTCCCGTTCCCAATTCCAGCCCTGAAAATGCAGCCTTAACCCCTGCAGAAATTTCATGGGTTTCCTGGCCTGAATAACTCCCTGATAATCCGGAACCTGTATAATCATAGCCGGCTTCTGCCGAAAGGCTCCAGGTTTTATTACTTTTACGTGAAATATTGCCTAAAAGGTTGTTGTAATCAGCTTCTTCCAATTCCAAAAATGTTTCTTCCTTAAAGTCTCCAAAATCAACAAGTCCGGGAACCGGAATAAATCCGGGTAAAAATGAAAGCTCTGTGCCACACTTTTCTGACAATGTCTCCAAAAGAAACCTTAGATTCCTTAAATTCTTTTCCACATCGCTGGCAGCAGATTCTTTTTCCAAAAAAGCTGTCTTATACTTTGCAGAAGACGGTGAAAACCCCTGTACCCGTACCGTTTCAAAATCCACCACTTTTTCGAGATAGGTTTCCCTTGAATCAAGAACTGTACTTCCCTGCTGGTAGGCCTCCTTTAATTCCGTCAAAAAAGTCTTTTCCACGGTGTCGCCGCCTTTAAGATAATTTCTTTCCGCAACAGAAAGACTGTGCCTGCTTTCAAGAAGTGCTTTTTCCCGGTTCAGCCTTTTTGACGAAAAAATATCACCGGAAATGCTTACCGAACCAGACTCAACAGTCACCCCTGATTCCCCGGAAAAATTCATCGGAACCTCCCCTTTCAGTGTAAAACCGTTTAAAGCCGGAATCTCAATACTTCCCCCGGGACTAAAGGAAAATCCGGGAGTATTGCCGCTTAAAGTAATTTTTCCTGTTCCGGTAGAAAAGGAATAAACCGGAGACTGTCCTAAATCCACCCGTTCGGAAGAAATTTCAGCCTGTTTGAGCTTGATATATAATCTTTCCAGTTCCGTACTGTTTTTTTTGTATCCTTCAAGAAGGGAATCATAGTCTACATTTTCATTCCCGGATGCAAACAAATCAAAGGTTAAATCCTCCCGGATTTTTTCCTCTGATACTGCCCCGGATAAAAAAACAAAAAAGACAAAAAAAAGAACTATAATTCTGGCCGTTTTCATAAGGTACCTGCAATTCAAGTAAGATATAAGAATGACTGGTAACTGTCCTGTGTTGGCAGCCGTCCATTCTACAAACATTTTAGACATAAAAAGGTAATATTTTTGTAAAAATTTGCTTTTATTTCTTCTATGTTATATGA
>JADIMM010000094.1 GCA_017694795.1 Candidatus Gallitreponema excrementavium | reverse complement strand
TATGGATAGGAAATTATTTATTATTTTATTGGTTTTGCTTACTTGCTTTGAATTTATGTTTTCAAATGAAAACCATTTAGTTCCTGTCAGTATTACTGTAAACAATATTGCAGAAAACCGTGGGGAATTATATATTGCAGTATACAGTACAAAGAAATCTTACAAGCAGGAAAAACCTGATTATTCATTCATTGGCAGAGTGAGTGAAAAATCTTTGGTATGGGAAACCCTTTTGCCTGAAGGGGACTATCTGATAGCGGTATTTCAGGATTTAAATGGTAACAAAGAACTTGATACCAAACTGTTTGGAATTCCAAACGAGCCGGTAGCTTTGAGCGGTTGGAATGGAAAGGGGTTTCCCAAAGGCTGGAAAGAACAGTCCTTTAACATCAAAGCCGGAAATCCAGTTGATATTATTTTAAACTTAGTTTTTTATTGATTTTCAAGCATGGCAGGATTAAAGTAAAAAGATTTTATTGTTTTTTATTTATTGCGGCATTGTTTGTTTCTTGTCTCTGCCTTTTTTCGTGCAGGCATAGTGGTTCTGTATCCGGATTGCCGGAAGAAGAAATTCCTTCCAGTCCCGGCGATGGAGGCGGCTCTGGAAGTGAAGGTGACGGCGGGACAGAAGCTGGCGACGGAGGCGGCTCTGGAAGTGAAGGTGGCAGTGGTACAGGAGAGGGTGATGTTCCAGGTTATGAGGATGAGCTTCCCTCTCCTCCCGAAAATCCTGAAATGTTTTATATTATCTTTGACCCCAATGGTGGTTCTGGAGAAAGGATTTATGAAGAACGGGCTAAAAATACAAATTATTTTTCTGCCTATACCTCTTTTTTTAAGAGTGGATATGGGTTTCTCGGGTGGACAAAAAAAAAGAATTCTAATGAAATTCTTTTTAGGGATGGAAGTTTAATTCCTGTAACAGAAAATCTGGTTCTTTATGCTGTCTGGGTTCCTGAGGAAGAAGCTTATACTGTAAGTTTTGATTTACAGGGAGGACTCAATAATGGAATGCCGGAAAAACTTTCCTGTCTTCCGGGTCAGTCGGTTTTGTTACCACCGTTATCCAACATCTATAAGGAAGTTTTTGAAGGAAAGGATGTTACTTACAGATCTTCAATTGTTAACAAGGCTACATTTAATTCCGTTATAACTGAAGCCTTGGAAAACAGGAAAATAATTAGTATTGATATTACTTCCTATGGAGCCCATGTTATTACCATTTGGGGGGCTAGTTATGGAAACGATGGCTTTATCCAAGGTCTTTATCTGACTGACTCGGCTGTTTCTAATGAAATTTATGGCGTAGATGCAGGCGGGCTTCAGTATTCAGAGGTTGTTTATCAGAATGGAAAACCGTTTGTATACTATAACGGGGGGAATAATTCAGCTCCTGTAGTTACATTGTGCACATTTTCTTCCTGCCAGGATATTTGGAGTCTGTATTAACTTTTGTTAAGCTGTAAAAATCCGTTACAGAAAAATTGCCAGCTTTATGGGGATGAATTCTGTTCGGTTTTTATTTCTGACCTGATAAATTATTTTTAATTAAACATATTGTTTAAAAATAATATTTGAATAGAAACTTCCGTATAGTGAGTTATAATTTTCTGTAACGGAGGAAAAAATGAATCAGGAACAGGTATCAGCAGCAAAACAAGAATTAGCTTCTTGGTTGGAATGTTTAAGAAGTTTTGGAAGAATTCCATCTGTTATCGAGTGCGTAGGAACCTTTGAGTTGGATGGATTGCTTTATTACAAGATGATATTTAAGGGTGGTTTTTTTGAACGGAAAGTTTTTGATTTTGCCGGAGGAATATTTTCTTTTTTAGGCTCTTTTGCTTCATTCCTGGATAATGTTATACCGGCAGCAGGTCCATGGCTTTTTGGAATCGTTGGAGGTTATAAAGGTGACAGTCCCGAGAATAACGGAATCGTATTCAGCTGGATGGAAGAATACAATGAAAGTAAATCAGATGAGATTGCCATCAATATGGTAAAGACCTTTATCGAAAATTCATTAAAAAACCGGGGCGTTACATCAAACGAACCATATAATGAAAAAGAAAGTGAAACAATAATGCGGCATATTGAAACCTATTGCGGTAAGCCAACAGCTGTTATTCCTGATAGTAATGAAGAAGATTACGGGGTAAAAATTTATATTGTTCCGCCAGAAGGAAACAGGGATTATTATACCCTTGCAACATCTGGAATAGGGGCTTTTTCTGTAAAGACACCCTTAGGTGTAAACAGATATGCAAACAGCAGGGTTGAGCTTATGATAGCATTGCCGGGTTATTGGAAGCTGGACAAGGATTCTTTAAAAGAGGGCCGGTGGGAGTGGCCTGTAAAGGTGATTCGTACCATGGTTAAATGTATTGTTGAGGATTCAAGCTGGGTTCATTTAGGGTATGGGGCTTATTTCGGAAAATTGGATGAAAGCACGGATCTGAGTTACATTATCACAATGGCGGGAATCCTTCCCGAAGGCGGGGATGTTTGTAAGCTCCCTACAGAAACTCCCGTAAATTTCTTCCACATAATTCCACTTTATCAAAGTGAGGCAGATTTTTATAATAACCATACTCTGGAGGAGCTCTTAGACAAAATGGCAGATGTAAGTTTTGTTGTTGACCCTAACCGGCCAAGTACAGTATAAGAATTTTTGCTCCGGGTTATCCCGGAGTTTTTTTTGTCCGTTTATATTTGTTTTATGCCGGTTCCCGGAATTTTATCAGGTTTATATCCGGTAAATTCCATCAGGCTTTTGATTTTTCGTCCGCAGTGTTTTGGTACATAAGGTTTTTAGTCTTAAATAGGGTTTTGTTTTTAAGAATGCAATAACTGCGATTGATTTTTTTTTGTTATAATATTAAGCTGTCTGGGCTGTAAGTTAAATATCTATCCATTCTATCTGTTAATCAAAAAAATCTCCAAGGAAAAATATTATGGTAAGAAAATTTCTTTCTGATCTCAAGAATGAGTTTGCAGGTTACAATGCTACAAAATTCGGGCGGGACTTGATGGCTGGTTTAACCGTTACAGCGGTCGCCCTTCCTTTGGCTCTGGCCTTTGGTGTTTCAGGAGGGGCGGACGCTGCGGCAGGTTTAATAACTGCGATTCTCGGAGGAATAATAATCGGTTTTTTCTCCGGTGCCTCCTACCAGATTTCAGGGCCTACAGGTGCAATGTCTGCAATTTTGATAACCATAGTTTTAAAGTATCAGTTGCAGGGGGTCTTTCTTGCAACCTTAATGGCAGGAGTTATCCTTTTGATAGCTGGTTTTTTCAGGTTGGGAAAACTCATTGGTTTTATTCCATCTCCGGTCATTACCGGTTTTACTTCCGGTATAGCTTTGATAATTGCCTTGGGGCAGGTTGATAATTTTTTCGGCAATATTTCTCCGGATGGTACAACACTGGAAAAGATTGTTTTGTATTTTACCCAGGGTTTTTCTGTTAATTTTCAGACCTTGGGGATTGGGCTTTTGGTTGTTCTGATTATGGTTTTTTATCCAAAAAAATGGAACAGCTTTGTTCCTTCTTCCCTGGTGGCAATTATCATTGCCGGATTGGTAAGTAATCTTGCCGGTTTTAAAATTGCCGTTGTGGGCGATATTCCCAGAACCCTTCTTCCTGAAGCCAGGCTTTCTTTTTCAGGGATAAATCTTGCAATGATTAAGGATTTGATTTCCCCGGCTGTTTCAATCGCAGCCTTAGGAATGATAGAAAGCCTGCTTTGCGGTGCTTCTGCTTCAAAAATGAAAAATGAACCCTTTGATGCAGACCGTGAACTTGTTGCACAGGGAATAGGAAACATTATTATTCCTTTTTTTGGCGGCGTTCCGGCAACGGCAGCAATAGCAAGGACAAGTGTTGCAATTAAATCCGGTTCTGAAACAAGGCTTACGGGAATAATCCACTCTTTGGGACTGCTGGCTTCTATGTTTCTTTTAGGCGGTGTAATGGCAAAGCTTCCATTGGCAGCCCTTTCCGGGGTGCTTATGGTAACTGCCTGGAGGATGAACGAGTGGAAGGCGATAAAATACTTTTTTACAAAAAGATTCAAAACTGCCATCGCCCAGTTTTTGATAACAATGATAGCGACAGTTGTTTTGGATTTGACCTGGGCTATTATTATCGGGTTGGGAATTTCGATTTTTTTGTTTGTAATTCATGCTTCAAATTTGAGAATAAATCTTTCCCCGGTGGAAAACAGCAGGCTTCCGGAAGTTTTTAAAAATAAGGACATTGAGTCGGTAAACGGTAAAACTATTGTTATGTATGTTTCCGGTCCGCTGTTTTTTACAACAGCATATAAACTTGCAGAAACCCTTCCTAAAATACAGGATTGTGCAAAGCTTATCTTCTCTTTCAGGGGGTGTTCTACAATTGATTTGCCGGGGGTTCAGGCTTTAATAGATTTTACCCGGGAAGTTCAAAAACGGGGGGTTAAGGTTGAATTCTGTGGTGTTCAGGATTCTATAAAATCCTATATGGACCGCTCCGGATTTACAAAAGAGCTAAAGGATACCCCGTTCTTTTCCAGTGTAGACAGGGCTTTGCTTTATTCCTACGAAGAAAGTACAAAATTGGAACAATCCCCGGTAAACTGAATAATATTCCGATAAATCAAGAAAACAGTTTTGTTCCGGCAGGTTTTGTAATTATCTGCCGGCAGGTTTCCATCCTGGAATTCCACAGCAGGTTTTTGCATTACAGGTCTATGGATTATTTAATAAAAATACCGGATAGAGGCTTCTTAAAATGCTGTTCTTAACCGGGATGGTGCAGAATTTCTAAATTCTGGATTAAAATCATGACTTACAATTCTGTCATGATTTTTTTTATTATTTCTTCCTTAACTTTCTGGCGGTTTTGTTCTCCCGTCATAAAAAGATATTCCGGGGCAATTTCCAAAGCCTGGCAGATTTTTAGCACGCTGGTAATTGTAGGAACTTTTTTTCCGGATTCAATCATAGCCAAAAAGCCCTGGGATATTCCAGCTTTTGTAGCTAATTCAGCTTGGGATAGACGTGATATTTCCCTGCAGGTCTTTATTTTTTGAATAATCTCTATTACTTTTTGTTGGATATCTGAATTCCTATTGCTTTCCACCTGTATTCTCCATATTTATTTTTTGTGGCATTCGGTGCACCCAACAATATGTACATGTTTTGCACCCCCTTCTCTAAAGAACATACGTCCAATTAAATAACCATCTGCCGGTACTTTTTTTTTGCATACAGGGCATCTTCTTTCTTCTGAAAATTCCCCTCTGGGATAGCAGGAAGGACAGCCGAATATGTGGCAAATTCTGTGGTTTGAACCTGTAACTTCCGGAAAAAGAGCTGATTTGAGTTGTTCCCCTTTCATAAGTTTAACCCCGCAAAGGGGGCAGTATCCCGGTTCTGAATTTCCGCCACCTATTGATTGTCTTTGAGTTTTTTTTGAATTTCTTCCTGCATATTTTAGTCCGTAAAGCAGCAGTGAAAAAGAAATACTTAATATTATTATAAACCAAACCATTTTGTTCCCGCTGTTTGCTATTATTAGTATCGGTTTAAAAAGTCCCGGGTTTATAAATTCGTTAAATTCCCGGCCTGTTTTAGGCTGTGGTGTTTTCACGGGGCAAGGGGCAGGGGGCTTGTAAGACGGTACAGGTCAAAATCCCCCGAAAACCGGTTTTAATGCCGCTTTTAGTTTTTATTTCTTGCTTCAAAGTTGTTTTGATATTATACTTTCCCGGTGTCTACTTTATTTATTGTTGCCACTCCAATTGGGAATTTGGGGGATATTTCTGAAAGGGCTTTAGATACTTTCAGGAATGTTGATGTAATTGCTGCGGAAGATACGAGGCATACCCTTCAACTTTTGAACCGGTTCGGAATAAAAAAACATTTGATTTCATGCCGGGCAAGAAATGAGGAAGAAGGAGCAAGGCAGGTGATTTCAGTTTTGGACAAGGGGCAGAATGTGGCTTATGCCAGTGATGCAGGCACTCCGGCTCTCAGTGACCCGGGGGCTGTACTTGTCCGCATGGCAAGGGATTCAGGGCATATAATCAGTCCGATTCCGGGACCTTCAGCATTTGCCGCCCTTTTAAGCGTTGCAGGAGGGTATGATAAGTCTGTTGTTTTTGAAGGTTTTCTTCCTCAGCGTCCCGGCAAAAGAAGGACCCGGATTGCCGAATTGATGGGGTCCGGCTCAGGTGTCGTTTTTTATGAATCCCCCTATAGAATTGTTAAGCTTCTGGGAGATGTTGCCGATATAGATTGTGACCGGTATGTGGTAGTTGGACGGGAAATGACTAAAATTCATGAAGAATTTTTAACAGGCCGGGTATCAGATATCTTGCAGGAATTGAATAATAGGAGTAAAATTCTTGGAGAGTTTGCTGTTTATGTTTCAGGTAATAAAAAACTAAAGGTTTTATCTGAAGATGACGATATTTAACTAGGTTAAGGAAGGTGATTTTATGACAATTGATCGCTTAGGAGGGTTAAATCCTCTACAGAATGTTCATAACTCCTATAGAACACAGAAAAGTGAGGCTGTTACTCCTTCCGATTCTGTCAGTGTTTCAGAAGAGGCCAGGGTTTTGCTGGATGCAAAGGTTGCAATGGAACAGGTTTCCAAGGCTGCCGATATCAGAGAGGATAGAATCGCAGAAGTACAGGCTAAGCTTCAGGACCCGGATTATATAAATGATGCTGTTGTTAATGTGGTAGCAGACCGCATTATGGGTGTCTTTGGAATATAACCGGAGAGTAAAGGGGAGTATGTTTATTCCAAAACCGGGCGGGGCAATTTTTTGCTCCGTTTTTTTTTATTTTAAAATACGGAAAAGAAAATGACAGACTTTATTTTTAGAATTCAGCCGAATATCATGTTGGGAACCCATATCATAAGCAGGGTGGGACAGTCCATTTTAGACTATGGTTCGAAATTTATGTTGTTATGTGATCCAGTCCTTAGAGATGTGGATTTGATTGACAAGGTTGTAGATTCCTTGGAAGAAAAGCAAATAAGTCTTTTTGTTTTTGATGAGATTCCTTCTTCTGCAACATCAGAAGCTTTGGAGCAGGCATTATCCCTTGCAAGAGGAGCTTATGTAGACGGAATAATCACTCTGGGGGGTATTAAAACTGCCTCCTTAGGACGCAGCGTGGCTGCCCTTTACCACGAAACCGGGCTGCTATATGATTATCTGGATGGAAAACCTGCTACAACGGACCCCCTGCCTTTTTTTTCCATAATGACGACCTGCCGGGATCCGTTTCTTTTCACTGAGTTTACCCCTGTTATAGACGGAAGGAACAGGCAGATTAAATTATTGAAAATTAAAAGCGGTTTTACAAAAATTGTTTTTTCTGACCCCAATTTATTTGGAACCTTACCTAAGAATACATCAATTTCTATTTTGATGGATACTTTGAGCCTTGCAATAGAAGCCTATATTTCAACAAAATCAAATTTCTTTTCTGATACTGTTTTGGAAAAATCCATAGAGTTGTTGACCCAATCTTTGGATGCAACCCTGGCACTTTCTTCTGTTGCATCTCCGGCAACTTTGGCTGCCCAAGGTGGGATTCTTGCAGCTCTCGGTTGCGGGATGACATCTCCCGGTGCCAGTACTGCATTGGCTCTGTCAGTGAATGCAAGGTACAAGATTTCAAAATCCCTTGTTTCAACAATAATGCTACCGTATCTTCTGGAAGATTCGATTAACTCCAGGGTAGAAAAACTGGACCGGATTTCCAAAATAATGGGTGCAGGCAGGGACGGAATGACAAAAGAAGAATCCGCACAGGCACTTATTACTCATTTAAGGGATCTTCTTGCTCAAACGAATATGCCTACCAGGCTAAAGGATTTGAATCTTGCCATAGAAGATCTTGTTGCGGCCGCCGAAGATGTAGGTAGCCTTGAAATTATGAATTTTATTCCCAGGGCCTTGTCTACCGATGATTTGTTTGATTTGATAAAGCAGGCTTTCTGATGATTAAAATCGAAAAACTGGCTTTTCTCCCGGAAAATCAAAGGCGGAGAAAGATAATTCTTTGTCTCGATACAATCGAAAAATCCATTCAGGCTGCAGACTGTTCAGTTATTGGTAGTAAGGAAATTTCTGACACCGGATTCTATCTTAACGAGATTTTAAGGCTTGTACTTAGCGATTCAAAACTTTCCGGTGAGGAAAGAGTGGATATTGTTTCGCTTAAAAATCAGTTACAGGATATATCCGGGGTTCTTTCCGGCGATGAATCTGCTGCTTCCGTAGCTTCTGGGGTCGGGCTTTTACGCAGGGTTGTAAATAATACACGGCATCATCTTTTAAGGATAACAGGGGTGCTTCCTGCTGAATGGGATTTGATTGTTCCCGAGCGGATAAAATCAGGGAGTTTTATTCCAGAGACAGCCTTTGTTGGCGGAAAACCGGGGCGGTTTTATTTTCCCGGGCTTTTTGTTTATGCGGAGGATATAAGGTCTCCGTTTAATGTGGGGTCTATTTTCAGGACGGCCGAAGCTTTTGGAGCCGAAAAGGTTATTCTTTCCCCTTTTTGTGCAAGTCCGGAACACCCAAGGGCAAAAAGATCTTCTATGGGAACCATAGATATTATTCCATGGGAACAAAAAAAACTTGAGATTTGGCTCAAAGAATATAGCCATGACGGGGAAAAAACTATTCCTGTAATTGCCCTTGAAACGGGAGGAACAGACATAAATAACTTTGCTTTTCCCGAAAGGGGCATAGTTGTACTTGGTTCCGAAGAACTTGGAATCCAGCCTGAAACTCTGAAAATGGCAACCGGGGGGAGGGTTTCAATTCCCCTTCCCGGGGCAAAAGCTTCCCTTAATGTAGGTGTTGCGTTCGGGATTCTCATGGAAAAATGGACCGAAAAACTTTCCTTGATTTAAATTGAGCTGTTAAAGCTTTCGTCCAACTGTTTTAATATAGCTATAAAGGTTGCTTCATTTTCTATTGAACAGGTGGAAAGCACTCCTTTGTCCAGCTGGTAATAGTCTATTGTTCCGTCTATGTAGTTACACATGGCATCCGCTATGTAAACCATGGAAACCAATGTCCTGATGGCCCCGGGAGCAATGGAAGGATTATGGTGGTAACGTATTGACCATACAAGTATATCAGGAAAATTCCACCGTTCAGCTATTCTGGCACCGATTTCACCATGATTGTTTCCTGCAAACAGGGATTCCATAAGTGCTGGGGTTACATTCCTTTTTTTGCAGAAAGCCGTGATTTTCTCTGAAACTCCTTTATGGGTTTTTGCAAAAATAATCTTTCCCATATCGTGGAGTATTCCGCATGTGTAAATATCATTCAAAAGGTTTGAATTCTTTCCGAAATTTTTTGCCAGGTTGTATGCAAAAAAGGCTGTTTTATAGCAATGTTTCCAGAGCTTTTTCTGGGATTCGGTTGATGTTCCTAAAATCTGCTGGGTTCCGTAACTGTACAGCAAATCTTTTAATCCTTTAAAACCTACAAGTTTTACAGCCTCTGTAATATTATTGCATTTTTTCCCCATGGCAAAGGCAGCAGAATTTACCAGTTTAAGCAGATCTCCGGTTAAAGCTGCATCGGTGCTGACTCTCCTGGCAACTTCGGAGAGCTTGGCTTCCGGATCGCCCAGAAGTCTTTGCAACTCCTGGATGTTTTCCGGGAATTGGGGAAGGTCATCCACCGCCTTGATAACTTCGTCAGAAAGTTCGTCGATACCTTCTTTTGTCTTTGTATCAAAGGGAATTGTAAGCCTTGTTATTGTTTCCCCGTCTTCTACCATAACTTCGTAGTTTTCCTCGGTAAGACCGATTTTCCTTAACATCTGCATTATTATTACCAGCCCAAGACCTGCTCCTTCGGAGTCGTCCAGAATCTGGGATAGAGAATCTCCCATAACCGAAATTTTTTTGGATCTGGCAAGTTTATCGTGAATTCTGACATATTCATCAGAAACCATTTCAGAATTATTTCTGATTTCTATGGTGATTGTTTCGCCTACAACCTGAAGGACAATTTTAACATAAAGCCCTTCTTCTTTTTGTTTTTTCAGGTAGTGGATAATATCAGAAAGGGTATCTTCTTTAAAGGATTTCATTCCCAGCCGGTAATCGTTGGGATTGGTAATGTCAAGATTTTTTTCTTTAAAATAAACCCGTTTTGTATTGGCTTTTTTTGCATTAACTGCAAGTTCCTGTATGCAGTAAGCCAGATATTCCTTTATATGCTCGTGGCCAATAGCTTTTAAAAAACTTTCCAATACATCCGAGATGTACATTTCCATTTCGTGAGACAGTGTATAAGTTGTTATGGAAAGGGGAATACCGGAAAGAGCCGCCTTGCGTATCTTTTCGGTGTCCACAACTGTTTTTACTGAATCTGCCAATTTTTAACTCCTGCCCCCTTTTTTTTCAATTATATATCAACTTATATTCATTAACAAGAAAATCTTTTTCCCCCGGGGAAAAAAGTTTCTTTTACCCGGTTTCCAAAAAAACTTATAAATTAGAAAATTAAGCCAATTTCATCAGAAAATCAAAATTATATAAAAACATCTTAAACATTAATTGACAGTTTTTTTTAATAAATTGTCTTTTTTTCAAAATAATATTACAATTTCCATTATGAGTGAAGGATTTATTTTTGAGGGTGTTGTGTTTTCACAGGTTCTCCCTTGGATTTGGTTTGGGATTGTGATTTTGTGCCTTGTAATCGAGGGTCTTACAATGGGATTAACTACAATCTGGTTCGCGGTCAGTGCACTGGTGGTTTTGTTTTTATCATTTACACCCCTTTCTTTGTTTTTCCAGCTTTTTATTTTCTTGGTTTTAGGTCTGGTATTGCTTTTTTTCACCAGGCCCGTTGCTTTAAAAAAACTGCATCTTTGGAAAGAAAAGACTAATATAGACGGAATTGCAGGGACAGAGTGTATTGTAACCAAGAAAATAACACCCCTGGAGTCAGGGGAAATAAAAGAACGGGGCCGTTTTTGGACTGCAAGATGTGAAGGTGAGCTTACAATTCCGGAAGGTTCCACTTGTATAATAAAGAGGATTTCGGGAGTTACGGCCTATGTGGAACCTGCTGTAAAACAAGAAATTCAGAAGCCCCATGAGGAATATTCAGAAAAACCGGAGAGCGGAAAATAGAATGTAGTAATGGGATTTCGGGGATTGTTGTCCTTACGTTATTTTATGTTAATGGGATGAATTGATTTTCCGGTCAAAGTAAAAATTTTAATTTTGCCTTTAAAACAAAGGGGTATACAAATAAAACGGGATTTTTCCATTTGAAGGAGTTTTTATGTCTTATATTATTATTGCTGTAATTGTTCTCCTTGTGATTCTGATTGTTCCCAATGTCAGGATTGTGCCACAAGCGAAAGCATTTATTATTGAAAGGTTGGGGGGGTATCACTCTACATGGCAGGTTGGACTTCATATTAAGGTTCCTTTCATTGACAGGGTTGTAAACCGGGTTTCATTGAAAGAACGGGTTATTGATTTTCAACCCCAGCCGGTAATAACCAAAGACAATGTTACTATGATGATTGATACAGTTATATATTTCCAGATAACTGATCCAAAGTTGTTTACTTATGGGGTCGAAAATCCTATGTCTGCAATAGAAAATCTTTCCGCTACAACCCTCCGTAATATTATCGGAGAGCTGGAATTGGACGGAACTCTTACAAGCCGTGACATTATTAATACAAGAATGAGGAGTATTCTGGATGAGGCTACAGACCCTTGGGGGATTAAGGTTAACCGTGTTGAAGTAAAAAACATTATTCCTCCGGAATCTATCCAGGAAGCAATGGAAAAACAGATGCGGGCAGAACGGGAACGCAGGGAGTCCATTCTTAAGGCCGAGGGTGAAAAGCAGTCTGCCATTCTTGTTGCGGAAGGAAAAAAGGCTGCCATAATACTGGAGGCTGAAGCCCAAAAGGAGGCCGCCATAAGAACCGCAGAAGGTGAAGCTGAGGCAATCAGGGCTGTCCAAAAAGCTACCGCAGAAGGGCTTGCTTTGTTAAAAGAGGCAGGGGCAGATGAGGCGGTTTTAAAAATCAAGAGCTTGGAAGCCTTGCAGAAGGTGGCTGACGGTCAGGCAACAAAACTGATTATTCCTTCGGATATACAGAATCTGGTGGGTCTTGCAGCTTCTCTTAAAGAAGCACTTAAAGACAAGTAAAAAAAGGGCTGTCCTGGTGATTGTAAAAGAACCGGACAGCTTTTTTTATATCTGTTCAAGGTCGCTTTTTTCTTGTCCCCGGGGTTCCGAAAGTTTTTCCGGGGTTCGTGTTCAAGTATTTATTTTGTGTGTGGAATTTGATATAATCATTCCCATGAGCGTAATTAATCAAATGGAAAGGCTTGCAGATTCATGCAGGACTTACGGCCCGCTTTGTGTTGGCCTTGATACAGACCCCTCCTATTTGCCTCCGGAAGTTTTGGAAAAATATGAAAGTCCCTCCGGGGCTGTTTTGGCTTACAACCGGGCCTTGGTGGAGGCAACAGCCTCACATGCCGGTTGCTATAAGGTACAGATTGCTTATTATGAGGCTATGGGATTATCCGGCTTAAAAGTTTACAAAGAAACCCTTGATTTTATTAAATCAAAAGGAAAACCGGTAATTTCAGATATTAAACGGGGGGACATCGCTGATACGGCAAAGGCCTATGCTAAGGCTCATTTTTGCGGAGACTTTGAAACAGATATTGTTACCTTAAATCCTTATATGGGATTTGAAACCCTTAACCCTTTTGTGGAAGAAGCTGAAAAAAGAGGAAAAGGAATTTTTGTCTTGCTGCGTACTTCCAATCCTGGAATGACTGATATAGAAAAACAGGAGCTTAAAGCCGGTGGCCTTGTTTTGGACAGGGTGGGAAGTGAAATTGAACGGCTAAGGGAGACTTTTCTTTCAAAACAGATTATAAAATCCGGAGATGCCAGTCCTGTGGGGGCTGTCGTAGGCTGTACCGAAGAATCGGATGCCTTGGATTTGAGGAATAAATACCCCGGAATTTTCTTTCTTATCCCAGGATACGGAGCCCAGGGAGGGGCTGCAAGAATAGCAGGAACCCTTTTGCAAAATGCCGGTGGAACCGTAAATTCCTCCCGGGGGATTCTCCTTGCCTGGAAAAAAGACCCTGCCTTGACAGAAAAAAGGGAAGCCGGAGGTTTAACTCTGGAGCAAATTACGGAATCAGCCTATAAGGCTGCAGAAGCTTCTGCCAAAGAACTTTTGGAAGCAAAGGCCTTGTGTTCCAAGGCATAAGTTTTGCCGTTATGAATATTTTTTGTGGGGAAAGCCATGTGTAACAATGAAACCCAGCCGGTTTTTTGCAGCGGGATTGTAGAAGAAATCCAAAAAAAGAGTCAGAGCGTATTTTCTCTTAAAGTAAAGGGTGTCTTCAATAATGAAAAAAATTACCCCTTGCCTGGGCAGTTTTACCTTGTCCAAAAAGAAGGCTTTTTTTTGGGTAGGCCTATAAGTCTTTATAAGTTTCATAAAGAGAAGTGTATTCTTGAATTTTTGGTTTTAATAAAGGGGCGTGGAACAGAGGCTCTCTCAAGGCTCAAAGGAAATGACCGGCTTGAGATTTTAGGGCCTTTGGGAAATTCCTTTCCGCTGCCGGACACCGGCAGTGTAGCCCTGGTGGGAGGCGGTATAGGGGTTGCCCCGGTTGCAGGCTTTGCTTCTGTACTTTCCGAGGGGAGCTATGACTTTTTTGCTTCCTTTAGGGGGAAACCTTTCGGGTTGGATTATATTTTCCGGGGATTTTCCGGGGAAAATTCACAGGAAAATCTTCCGGAAAACCTTTTTATTTCCACGGAGGACGGTTCTACAGGGATAAAAGGGATTCTTCCTGCAATTTTTAACAAGAAAACCTTGGAAGAAAAACAATATTCTGCGGTTTATGCCTGCGGGCCGGAACCTATGTTGCGGTATGTCCGGGATTTGTGCCGGGAGGCCGGTGTTCAGTCTTATTTAAGCCTGGAAAAAAGGATGGCCTGCGGAATGGGAGCCTGCCTGGGTTGCCGTGTTCTTACAACCCATGGAAACAAAAGGTGCTGTAAAGAAGGGCCGGTCTTTAAGGGTGAAGAAGTAATTTTTGAGGACTCTAAACCTGTAAACCCGGTTTTTGTTTCCGGGGGGAGGAGCCGGAATGCCGGGGCTTTAAAAACGGATTTGGGAGAGCCGGATTTATCGGTAAACATTGCCGGGATTGAATTTAAAAATCCTGTAATTGCTGCTTCCGGAACCTTTGGGTATGGAAAGGAGTATTCGCCCTTAATGGATGTTTCCGGTCTTGGTGGAATCTGCTCAAAAGGGCTTACCTTAAATCCTTCTTTGGGGAATAAGGGTATCAGAATCTGGGAAAGCCCTTCCGGCCTGTTGAACTCAATCGGACTGGAAAATCCCGGAGTGGAACATTTTATAAAATATGAGCTGGAAGAAATGAAACAGCTGGGGCCTGTGGTAATTGCAAACCTGTCCAGCCCTTCTTTGGAAGATTACAAAAAGGGGGCCTCCCTTTTGGACAAAAGCTCTGTGGATATGATAGAACTTAACATTTCCTGCCCCAATGTAAAAAAAGGAGGGATGGCCTTTGGCCTGGAGCCGGAATCAGCCTATGAAGTTTGTCTTGCCGTTAGAAATGAAACCTCAAAACCCCTTATCGTAAAACTTTCCCCAAACGCCCCTGAGTTATGTCTTATAGCAGATGCCGCCGTTAAAGCCGGAGCAGACGGCCTCAGTCTTGTAAATACTTTTAAAGGGATGGCAGTTGATATAGAAAGGGGAACCCCTGTTTTTGACAATATTACAGCCGGTTTTTCCGGCCCTGCCATAAAGCCTGTTGCCCTAAGAATGGTTTATGAGGTTTCTTCCTTTTTGAAAAAAAATGGAATTACTGTCCCTGTAATCGGTATGGGAGGAATCAGCACCTGGGAAGATGCGGTGGAATTTATCATGGCAGGAGCTTCTGCCGTCCAGGTTGGCAGTGCAACTTTCTCCCGTCCTGACTCAATGACCAGGATAATAGAAGGTTTAAAAACTTTCCTTAAAAGAAAAGGAATCCCCGGTGTAAGGGAAATTACAGGGATTATCGGGCTGTAAATTTTCAGGATTCCGGGATTAAATTCCCTCCTTCTAGTTTTATAAGCCACTGGTTTTGGCGTATTAACAGCCTTGTGTATTTTTAAAAGCCTGTAGCCAAAACCGCAGAATCCAGTTTCACAGGATTCTGGGAGCCGGGTATCTCCTGTCTGTTTTAAAGATTGCTGGTTTTGGCGTATTAACAGCTGTGCGTGTTTTTTGATGCCCTGTGTCAAAACTTAAAGATTTACTGGTATAGTTTTCCCTTTTATTACATGTGATAACCCAAAAACTTGTTCGGGTACTTTTATATTGAAAGTTTATAAGGTTGATTTTTTTGCTGTAAATTCTACTCCATTTTCAGAAGAAATAGGGTATAATATTCCCTGATGATTTATCTGCCTGTGGAAATTTCCCTGCCTTTTTTGTGGGAAAATGAAGTTTTTAAAAAAAGCGACTGGAATTCTATAAATCTTTTTGTAGGGCCAAACGGTTCGGGAAAGACCATTATAGCCGGGGAGCTTTTTAAAATTCTCCAGAAAGAGGGTTATAAGCCTGATTTTCTTTTGGCTGAACGCCTGATAACAGAAACGGATTCTTCTCCCGACGGCAAAAAACACCGGGATGTTTTCCGGCTTTTAAAGGCGGATTCCCTGTTAAAGGAAAAAGTGGAAACCGTGATTTCTGCCATGTTCAAAAAGTCGATTTATTTGGATGAAAAAAACGGTCATCTTATTCCTATGGTGAAAGATATTATCCGTAATTCGGAGTATAATTTAAGAAAGGGTGAATGCCACGGTTTAAAAGAAATTATTACTCTTTTAACCACAATATACGATTCTTCTTCAAAAAGTATTATTCTTGACGAGCCGGAGCTTCATCTTCATCCCCAGTTCCAGTTTTTTTTGATAAATGAGATAAGAAAGCTTGCCGGTAATCCCCTTAAGGAGCCGGGGAAAAAGCTCTTTTTTATTATAACTCATTCTCCCTATTTTATCGATTTACGTTCTCCGGAAGATTTCAGGGGTATTGTACTCTGTCACACAGGTGGAATCCCCACATATTGTGAAAGTCCGGACTTGGACGATTTTAGGGTTATGAAAAGATTTTTGCCCCGTTTTAATACACACCACAAGCAGTTCTTTTTTTCTGATAATCCGGTTTTTGTGGAAGGTTATACAGATCAGCAGGTTTTTACCATTCTGATAGATTCCCTTTCCCTTTCTTTTGATTATCCCGGAAGCTGTATAATTGATGTTGGGGGAAAAGATGAGCTTGGGGTTTTTTACACCATTTGCCGGATGCTGGGAACAGGTGCAAGAATAATAACTGATCTGGATTCCCTTTTTAAAGGAAAGTTGCGGGATGTCCTTTGTGCCGACTCCCGTCCCAGGCTTTGGCTTAACAAGGAAGGAAAAGAGCTTTATCCGGAAATTCTCTTGGGAAGGAAAAAAATTACCCTGGATTCCCTGATCCAACAGCTGGAGGGGCTTTTGATTCAGATAGGCAGGGCAGTTTCCAAAATAAACTCCCGGAATCACGAAGTCCAGGATTTTGTACAAAGGATTGGTTTTTTTTATTCCAGCCGGGGAAAGGTTGAAGATTTGGATACTTTTAAAACCGTGCTTTCCCAGGGCCTGGAGCTTTTGGGGGATAAACTTGTTAATCTTCTCCCGGAAAAAAGCCGAAAGCTGGTTCCCCTTTGTATAAGGCTTAAAAGCCTGATTTTGCGTGCCGGCGAAGAAGCCCGGGTTTATATTTTGCCCCGGGGTTGTATAGAACATTATTACACCCAGACAAGGGTGGAATATATGCCGATTTCCGGAAAGGATAAACTTTTCCACCAGGAAAGGGATTATCTTATAAGCCAAAGTCCAAAAACTTTAAGGGAAGAATATCCTGAACTAATCGGGATTATTCAAAAGGCTTTGGACTAGGAGCCTTTTTGCAGTTTGCCGGAAAGTACTGTCTATGCAAAGGGCGGTTATTTCCTGACAGTTGCAGGCTTTGTCCGGGATGCTTTGTCTGCCCTGTGGCATCCGCAGAGCCTGGCTTTTATCCCGTGGAATATTTGATTTCCCGGTACAGTTCCAGGTTAAGGGGGGAGCTTTGGTTTATTAATAAGCCGGATGGTTTCCTTGTCCCGGTTCAGGTAAGGGGCTTAGGGTTTTTGTGTAATTCCGGGACAAGCAAAGTGGTAACATTATATTAAACACATGCTATAATGACAAAAGGAGACAGGATGGAAACAAAAAGACGAAAATACACCAAGGAATTTAAACTGTCAGTAGTTTATGAACTCCTGGGAGGAATGAAACCCA
>JADIMM010000093.1 GCA_017694795.1 Candidatus Gallitreponema excrementavium | reverse complement strand
CTTTTCTCTCCTTTCGTGGTAAAGTTTCCATAGGTTTCTTTCCTCCTGTTTTTTGGTATGTTGCAATTTCATTATAACAGATGGTTGGAAACCTTTTTTATGGGGAATTATATTTTACTGCTTACCATTTTCCCGGGATCTTAAAAACTTGTTGAATATACATAACAAGACTGATATTATTTACAATACATTGTTCCGGAAAAAAGGGAGAAAAACATATGAAAAAAGAACTGTCCCAAATCATTAAAGGAATTGCTCCTTTAAAAATCAACGGCCCGGTTTCAAACTATGTTACAGGAATTGAATACGACTCAAGGAAAATCAAGGAAGGAAATCTTTTTTTTGCCCTCCCCGGAATTCACACAGACGGCAACAATTTTATAAATTCCGCCATAAAAAACGGTGCAAATGCCGTAATTTATACAGGGGAATACAGTGACTATAAGGAA
This sequence comes from Candidatus Gallitreponema excrementavium, assembly GCA_017694795.1. Taxonomy (GTDB): domain Bacteria; phylum Spirochaetota; class Spirochaetia; order Treponematales; family Treponemataceae; genus Gallitreponema; species Gallitreponema excrementavium. The sequence goes on along the minus strand of JADIMM010000093.1, from coordinate 24,518 downwards.
GGGATATGCTACATCCAGGTAATAGACCCGCGGCTTTCCATGGCACCGGTTTCGGCTGATTTTTACGGCAATCCCTCTCTTAAACTAAAGGTAATCGGGGTTACCGGTACGGAAGGAAAAAGCACTACAGTTTACCTCATATACCAGCTTTTGAATTTACTCGGAAAAAAATGCGGTTTTTTCTCCACTGTTATGTCTGACAACGGAACCGGGGAAGTCCCAAATCCGGAACACCAGACAACACCGGAATCCCCTGCAGTACAGCGTATACTTTACGAAATGGTGGAAAACGGTTGTGAATACGCCGTAGTTGAATCCTCCTCCCACGGTCTGTCCCATAAAACCGGCAGGCTCCACGGTGTACATTTTGACCAGGGCATCCTTATGAACGTAACCCAGGAACATCTTGAATTCCACGGAACCAGGGAAAACTATGCAAGGGACAAAGCCAACCTGTTTGAAGTTCTGGGAGAAAACTTAATTTTAAAAGACGGAAAACCCTTCCACAAAAAAACAATTTCAGGGAAAGAAGAATTTGTCCCTGTTTCGGCAGTCCTTAAAGGGGACGAAGAATTTGCCCCAGTATTCAGGGCTGCATTAAAAAAGGAAATACCATTGGAAATTTTTTATACCGGTGGTTCAAGCCCCGTAATTCCACCGGCAGATTACAAGGAAGCCTACTCAATCCAGAATATAAAGACAACCCTCCAGGGAGTTGAATGGGATATAGTCAAAATTCTGTCCGGTGTTGAAGACGGAAAATACCGTATTTCCATAAACATACCAGGAGCCTTTAATGCCCTTAATACTACGGCCGCCATTGCAGGAATAAGACAGTTTTTCCCTGATTTGGAAGAAAACCTGTTCTTTCAGAGCCTTTCCGGAAAAACAGAAAAGCTTCTGCCTGTTAAGGGGAGAATGACGGTAATAAATCTGGGGCAACCTTTCAGGGTACTGGTTGACTATGCCCATACACCTTCTTCTTTTGAAACAATATTCAAGCCATTGAGGGCTGAAATGGAGTCTTGCCCCAAAAAAGGAAGAATCATTGCCCTTTTTGGTTCTGCCGGGGAAAGGGATACAGTTAAAAGACCTAGGCAGGGAAGAATTGCAGGACAATACTGTGATATCCTCATTTTAACAGATGAAGATCCCAGGGGAGAAGATTCCCTTTCGATTTTAAAAATGATAAGTGCGGGATGCCCTGAAAAAACAGAAAACGAAAACCTTTTCCTAATTCCATCCCGCCCCGAGGCAATAAGGAAAGCCTTTGCCATTGCAAAAGAAAATGATCTGGTACTTTTGCTTGGCAAAGGACATGAAAATTCAATTATTTACAAGGATAAAGTAATGGAATATGATGAAATTTCAGAGGCAGAAAAGGCCTTAAAAGAAATGGGATTTAATCAGCACCGGGGTATCCAGTCCCAACAGGAGCAAGGAATCCGGGAATCCTGACCGGAAAGGGTAAAAGGCCGTATTCCAAGGAACAGTAACAGGAATAAAACAGAAAACAGAATTATAAATATTTAAACATAAGGAAAGCAACTATGAATGTCTGCATAATTTACGGGGGAAAATCCGGTGAGCACCAGGTTTCAAAAGTTTCAGCCCTTTCGGTATTCAAAAATCTGGACAAGACAAAACACAACGCTGTTTTGATTGGGATAACAAAAAAAGGGGAATGGTATCTCCAACCTCAGGACGAAAAACTTATTTCCCAAAACGGGGATTATTTAACAATAAGGGAAATTCCGGAAAACAGAGTAAATATTATCCCGGGGGGGAGGGAAAATGCTTTCCGTATTCAGGAAAAAGCATTGTCAACTGATGTAATTTTTCCTGTCCTCCATGGAACATACGGAGAAGACGGAACAATCCAGGGCTTATTTGAGATGGCCCAGATTCCCTATATAGGGGGCGGTGTCCTTTCTTCTTCCATAGCCATGGACAAAGAAAAAACCAAAATAATCTGGGAAAACGCCGGACTTCCGGTAGTTCCTTATATTGCAGTAAAAGACTACCAGTGGGAAAACCCTGAAGAACAGCAGAAAATAATAGCCCGGGCCGAATATTCCCTCCGTTACCCGGTTTTTGTAAAACCGGCCTGTGCAGGAAGTTCCGTGGGGGCTGGTAGGGCAGAAAACCGCCAGGAACTTCTTTTAAAAGCAAGCGAAGCCTTTCAATGGGATTCAAAAATTCTTTTGGAAACTTCAATAAATGCAAGGGAAATTGAATGTTCTGTTACCGGAAACAAGGTCTTTACAGCTTATACACCCGGAGAAATAGCCCCTACCCATGATTTTTATGATTATGAGGCAAAATACCTTGATCCTAAGGGGGCGGCGCTGAAAATTCCGGCCGATATAGACGACTCCATGATGTACAGGATACGGGAAACAGCTGTAAAAGCCTACGAAGCACTGGACATGACCGGTTTATCAAGGGTTGATTTTTTTATTGATAAAAACGACGGAAGACTTTACCTGAATGAAATCAATACCCTTCCCGGCTTTACTTCCATAAGTATGTTCCCGAAAATGTGCGAGGCATCGGGATTACCCTATGCCCTTCTTTTAGAGGAACTGATAAAACTTGCCATTGACAGATTTGAAAATAAAAAACAGCTCAAACTGGAAAATCTTGAGTAAAGGATTTTGCAAAGTCTGCATAAAAAAACAAACTGTAAGGCTGTAATTTACTTTATTTGCTTTTGGAATAAATCATTCCGGTTAAAACCCCGGATAACAGGAAAAAGGAACCGGAAACAGGACCAACGGGAGATTTTATGGGTATTCATTTTTATAAATTGCACTGTGGCGGAAACAGCTTTGTTCTTGTTGATACAACGGAAAAATCAAACAACAATATTATTCAACCGGAAAATTTTGCCAGAGCTTCAATAAAACTATGCAGCAGGAAATTCGGAATCGGAGCAAGAGGGGCTATATTTCTTTTAAAGGACAATCTTGTACGCATTTTTGACGGGAAAGGAAACGAAGACTTTAAAAGCTGGGATGGCTGGCTTTGTACCAGCCGGTATCTTTTTGACAGCGGCAAAATCAGCGGAAAAAACATAATAATAAAGACCCCTGTGTATAACGAGCTTATCCAGATTATAAGTTCCAGGGCTTTTTCATTTGATTTAGGAACACCATTCCAGATGGAATCCGGAAAGGTGTTTAATGAAAATGACGGACAGGTTTTAACGACCTTGAACACAGAAAGCGGAACAATTTCTGCTGCAGGAATACATTTAGGGGAAGATGCTTTCTGTTCTTTTGCAAGTAATAACATAGGTGAAAATTTTGAGGATTTCAGAACAAAGGTTATTTCTTCTTTTCCAAACCGTAAGGTTAATGCCGTAATACTCAAACCAATTACCCGGAACACACTTTTGCTCAGAACTTCCCGGGCCGGTCTTTCCGCCGCCTGTGCCAGTGCCAGTGCGGCCCTTATAACATCCGTTTTGGCAGGTTCATCTGACAAAGAAGGTCTTGCAGTAATCAATGACTCCGGATTTTCCAACGAAGCCTGGTTTTTTTCCGGCGAAAAAAAATCCACCGGGCAGGAATTCTCCGTAACCTGGAAAGATGATAATAATGTAATTATTGCAGGCAGCGGCGAGTATATTTTTGAAGGAATTTTCGACTTACCAAAATTCAAAGATTAAAAAACCGGGAACCACCGTCCTGAACCTTGAAAGGAGAATTTTTATGAATGGAACCATAAAATCTTTTATTAACCCGCCTTTTAAAAATCTTGAAGACATTAAGAATCTAAAAGTTACAGTTATGGGGCTGGGCCTGAACGGAGGCGGGGTTGCCTCAGCGGCTTTTTTTGCAGCCAATGGTGCAAAAGTTACGGTTACAGATATGAAAACCGAGGCAGAGCTTGCAAGTTCTATGGAAAAGCTCCGGGACTATAACATAAGGTATGTCCTTGGAAAACACGAAGTCTGTGATTTTGAAAATGCAGATTTGGTAATCAAAAATCCCGGGATAAAAATTGACAACAATATATATCTTGAAAAAGCAAAATCAATAGAAACAGATATTTCTGTATTTTTGAGGCTGTCAGAAGCCAAAGTAATTGCCGTAACCGGCAGTAAGGGAAAATCTTCCACCGTAAGCTGTATTTACTGGGGACTAAAGGAAGCCGGGAAAAAAGTTTTTTTAGGCGGAAACATTACCGTAAGTCCCCTGACCTTCTTATCCGAAACAACAAAAGACTCCATTGTTGTTTTGGAGCTTTCCAGCTGGCAGTTGGCAGACCTAAAAGGCCGGGGAATCCTAAAACCTGAAACAGCACTCATAACGCCTGTTATGCCTGATCATCAGAACTGGTACGGTTCCATGGAGGCCTATGTCGAGGACAAAAAGCTGATTTATAAAGACATGGGGGAAAATTCCGTCTTAATCTGTAATTACGATGACGGTTGGGGAAAAATATTTGCAGAAGAAGCCGGAAAACTCCATTGCCGGGTTAAATGGTACACAGGAAAAAAACCTTCATCTCCTGAAAAATTTGAAGGGGTCTGGCTTAATAAAAAAGGGGAAGGCTTTATTAATATACAGGGGAAAAAAATAAAAATCCTGCCTAAAAAAGTTTTGGTTCCTGGAAAACACCAAAAGCAAAACCTTCTTAACAGTGCCTTGGTAATGTATTTTCAGGGTGTTCCACTGAACAAAATACCTGAAATTTTAAAAAGATTTCCCGGAATTGAACACAGGCTGGAATTCTTTTTTGAAAAAAAAGGTGTGAAATTTTACAACGATTCTGCTGCCACAATACCAGAAGCTTCAGCCGCCGCTTTGGAAGCCTTTTCAAAACCTCCGGTTCTTCTTGCCGGCGGGACAGACAAAAACCTTGATTTTACCCCTCTTGCAAAGAATGCAAAAAAGGCAAAGCACATTTTTCTATTGGAAGGGAGCGGCACCGAAAAATTGATAAAAATGCTGAAAAAAAGGAAAATAAAATTCCACGGTCCCTATTCAAATCTGGACTCTATGATTATGGACTGCTATAAAAAGGCAAAAAAAGGCGATATTGTGGTTTTTTCCCCCGGGGCAACTTCCTTTGGAATGTTCAAGAATGAATTCCACAGGGGAAACGAATTTAAAAGCAGGGTAAGGGCTCTTTTAGACGGTCACACAGAACAGGATTAATCCATTGCTTAAAAGCATGACAGATACCTTTCTCCTGTGTCAGGAAGAAGCACAACTATAGTTTTGCCCTTATTTTCTTTCCTGTTGGCAACGGTTTCCGCAGCTGCCAAGGCTGCACCGGAAGAGATTCCTACAAGGATTCCTTCACGGGAAGCCTCCCTTGCCATATTAAAGGCAGATTCATCAGAAATACAAATAACTTCATCAAGGATACTTTTATCAAGGGTTTCGGGGACAAAACCGGCTCCTATTCCCTGAATTTTATGGCTTCCTGCATTTCCACGGGTAATAACCGGGGACCCTGCAGGTTCCACACCAATTACTTTTATTTCAGGATTTTGTTCCTTAAGGTATTTTCCTGTACCGGAAACAGTACCACCTGTTCCGATTCCAGCTATAAAAATACCGACATTTCCTTCTGTATCCTCCCAAATTTCAGGGCCTGTTGTCTTGTAATGAGCCATTGGATTTAAAGGATTTGTAAACTGTGAAGGCATAAAGGCCCCGGAAATTTCTCCTGCCAGGGATTCTGCCTTTTTTATGGCACCACTCATTCCCAGACTGCCTTCCGTAAGGACAATTTCTGCACCGTAAGCCTGAAGAAGCTTCCTCCTCTCCAGACTCATGGTCTCAGGCATGGTAAAAATCGCCCTCATACCAAGGGATGCAGCAATGGCAGCCAAAGCAATTCCGGTATTACCGCTTGTAGGTTCAATCACTACTGATTCACGGGTCAGGCTTCCGTCTTTCAATCCGGAAAGGATTATTTCCCTGGCTATCCTGTCCTTTGCACTTCCTGCAGGATTAAAATATTCAAGCTTTGCAAGAATCCTGCAGGAGCTCTGATTTTTCTGTTCAAGTCTCTTCATTTCCAAAAGCGGGGTTCCCCCCACAAGTTCAGTGATATTTTCTGCAATTTTCATAAATTCTCCCTTAATTTTAGCTACCGGCAGTCAGACAAAAATGACCACTAAAACCACCGTTTTTTTCTTAATACCGCACTTTAACCTGTAAAATTTCCATCCAGTAAATCCTTGAGGGTATAGGAATCCAGATACTGGTTAACCCTTTCATATAAACCCTTCCACAAAGGCAGTGTTTTGCATTCAGCCGACCTGGAACAAACCGGGGCATCTAAACTAATGCACTGGACAGGTTTGAGCGACTCCTCAGTTACACCTAAAATCATTGAAATTTTATATTCCTCAGGAGGGAAAGCCAGCTTGTAGCCGCCACAAGCCCCTCTAAGGCTTACCAGAAAACCGGCCCTGCACAACAAAGAGGCAATCTGTTCCAGATATTTAACGGAAATCCCCTGCCGCATGGAAACATCTTTTAAGGAAACAAAGCCAGAACCGGCATTTTCTCCAAGGTCAATCATCAAACGGAGGGCATACCTCCCCCTGGTGGAAATTTTCATAACAAAAATATACTACTATTTTGGTAGGGAATCAACAACAACCTGATTTTATTGTTTCAAAAAAACCGTAATGATGTATAATATTACTATGAAACAAAAAATCATTTCAGCTTTTTTCCTTTGTGTTGCCGCCCTTGGTTTTCCGGCAGGAAAAATTGAAAATCCAGAACAGAAAGAAATTCCTCTTGCCGGCGGACAGCAAGTTCAAACCATGGTTTCAAGAGAAAATCCGGAACCGGGAAAAATATTTCCTGTTCTTACAAAAGAAGGTGTTTATTCCTGCGGTAAACAACCCAAACAAGTAATATTTACTCCTGACGGTAAATATATTGTGCTGCCTCTTCTTGATGAAAACGGCTTTGATATATTTGACATTGAAACAAAAAAAATCATAAAAAGAATAAATCCTCCCGGTAACAGTCAGAAAGGGTTTGTAGAAGGAATTTTTATCCCGGAGAAAAGCAGTTTTTTTATTTCCCAGATGACAACAAACAGCATATATGAATATTCTTATCCCGGTTTTGAATTCAAAAGGGAAATCCCAACAGGTGGAATTTGGTCAAAATTCATTGCCTGGAACAAAGAACAGAATTATATTGCTGTTTCAAACTGGGTGTCCAATAACATTTCGATTATTGATTACAATACGGGGGAGCTTCTGGCACTTATTGAGACAGAAAAGGCTCCAAGAGGTATAATTTTTACCGAAGATGGCAAATCCCTTATATCCCTGTCTTTTGAAAGAGGAACTATTCAAAAATTTTCCATCTCGGAACCTTTGCCGGAAGAAGCTGCCGCAACAGGCAGAAAACTTACCGTTACCGAAGACAAAAGGATTTTTATCAATAATGCCGCCATGCGGCACATCGTGGTAAATAAAGATGAAACAAAAGCATGGATAAGCGATATGTATCACTTTAAGATTTATGAAATCAACCTTTCAGGCTTTACAATTTCAAAGGAATTGAAAGTTTTTCATAATCCCAATACCATAGAATTATTAAACGACAGGTTTCTGTTTGTATCATCACGGGGACCGAATAATCCGGTGGACTACACCCTTAGAAGCCCCCAAAACGGAAAAATAACTGTCATCGATACCGGAGATTTTTCTGTTTACACGGTTTTTGAGGGTGGCAACCAACCTACAGGGCTGGATATATCCCCACAGGGAAACCTGCTGTGTTTTTCAGATTTTCAGGATGCAGCCCTGGAACTTTATAGAATTGACTATTCTGTATCACCACCGGTAAAAAACTAAAAAGCGAAATCTCCTTTATTTTTTCATCTGGCTCATATAGGCAAACAGCAACACAAGATTCAAAGGGTTTCCCTGTAAAAACCTAAAGCAGTATTATATACAGCAGGGAAACAGGATTTTTCAGACCTTATTAAGAAGCAAACAGGGGTTGTTCTTTCTTTTCGGAAACTATCCGCCTTTTCCGGTAAGAACAGTAATTCATCTTTGAATCCTGTTTACAAAAGCAGAATTCACAGAAAAGGTGAAAGAAACACATCTCATAAACTACACAATGAATTACGCAAGAGGAATAAATTTCGGAAAGGCTGGACGGGGGGCTTAAAATAGAAATATCCCGGGTAAAAGGTTCTATAAGCCGCCGGATACAGGAAATCCTGATATCCGTTAAACTTACAGGCTGAATAAATACCAGGCCTATTCTTCCCATTCCATTGGAACAAAATCAAACTTATCCACATCAAAAAGCCCTCTTGGCGTTACTTTTAAGCTTGGAATCACCGGTAAGGCCAGGAAAGACAGGGTCATAAATGGATCCACATCTGTAGAAACATTCAGTTCTTCGTGTGCTGTTTTTTTCATACGTTCCATTTTCTTACTGACTGAAAAGGCATCCATATCCGACATTATTCCCCCTATAGGAAGGCTCAGGGTTTCAATTACCGTTCCGTCTTTAACAAGGGTGATACCGCCTCCGGCATTTTCCAATTCCCTTATTGCTGCAAGAATATCCCTGTCATTATCCCCTGAAACAATTATATTATGGGAATCATGGGCAATGGTTGTCCCTATTGCACCGTTTCTGATTCCATAATTTTCTATGAGGGCCTTTCCTATTTTTCCGGTGGCATTATGTCTTTCTATTACGAAGAGCTTTTTTATATCAGCCTCCGGGGAAACTTCAAAACAGCCCTGGACTATTTTAACTTTCCGTTTCTGCAAAACTGTATTCAAACTGTATTTATCCAGCCCTATTACCCTTACCATGTCTTTTTTTAAGGGAATTTTTAAATCTGATGATGTTACCGGCTTTATATTTACCGAATGGGTAACTGCCTTGTCCACCCGGTTTACCAAAGGAAAAAGGGCCTTTCCGTCTTTTGCCACCGGCTCACCATTGATGAATACCATTTTTGCCTCAAAGTCCTTTAAATCTTTAAAAAGAACAATGTCGGCCATATAGCCTGGGGCTATCAACCCTGTGTTCTTTAACTTATAACATTCTGCGGCGTTGATTGTAGCCATTGCTATGGCAGAAAAAACATTAACGCCCTCCCTAACCGCAATTTTCAAATTATGGTTGATATGACCGTTGGCAATAATATCTTCCGGGTGTTTATCATCGGAACACATTGCACAGCGTCTGGAATTTCCATCATTGACTGCTTCCAAAAGATTGGCAAGGTTTCTGGCAGCAGAACCTTCCCTTAAAAGAACATACATTCCCCGCTTTAACCTGTCCCTGACTTCTTCCGGGGTAGAACACTCGTGATCTGTAAGTACCCCGCTTACCCTGTAGGCATTCAAAGATTTTCCCTTCAGCATCGGGCCATGTCCGTCTATAATTTTGCTTTTGTTTATGGCAGAGGTTATTTTTTCCAAAACTTCTTCGTTACAGTTTATCACCCCGGTACTGTTCATCATTTCCCCCAGCCCGAGAATTTTTGGTTCCCCTATAAGCTCCTCTATTTTTTCACTGTCCAGTACTGCCCCGGAATCTTCAAATTCAGTAGCAGGAACACAGGAAGGTATCATAAATTTTACTTTTAAAGGTGTCCTTTCTGAAGAATTCATCATGAATCTTAAACCGGAAACCCCTCTCACATTGCATATTTCATGGGGGTCTGCTATAACGCAGGTTGTCCCCATAGGGACAACAAGGCTTCCATAGGCCTCGGGAGTACACATAGAGGATTCTATATGAACATGGGAATCTATTAATCCTGCCACTGCAAAACAGCCTTCCCCGTCAACTACCCTTTTCCCCTCATAATCACCAATCCCGATTATAAAACCATCATAAACTCCTATGCTGCCCTCGCTTACAGTCTGTGATATAGGATCTACAATCCTGCAATTCCTTATCACCAAATCAGCAGGGGATTTTCCACCGGCAACCTCAATAATTTTCTTTAATTTCCTAACATTCATACAAATATGATATGCTTTCATATCCAATAAATCAAATCAAAAAAAAACTGAAAAAACATACAAAATTCAAGTAGATTGTATGTTTTTTTTGTAATTAACTGAAAAAAGATTGGATATATTATACAATTTATATGTCTTGACAGACAAAACTCACAAGGAGGCAGATTATGAAAAAATATGTTTTTTGCTTTATAACACTGGTACTCTGCTTAACCCCTGTTTTCTCCCAGGAAACAGATTCGCTTGAACCATATAATGAACCTTTTGTCGAGGAGAAAGTCATAGGCTTTACACCTTCATTACGGTTTTCATTACTGGGACTGGAACCGGGATTTTCATTCCATTTCAAGGAATTTGAAGCAGAGCTTGCAATGCCTGTCACAGCCACAATGTCTAATGATAAGTTTGGGGCAGGATTTACAATCTCCGCAGGATTCAATTCAAATCCGTTTACAAAAGGAGTACAGCACGGTATCGGAGCCGGATTCAGTTTCTTTCCCAAGAGCTATGTAAATGCATCTATAGTGAAGGATATAGCCGGAAAAATAATAAATGATGGTAACGGTGGAGATTTAGATGCATCCGCCTGGGCTCTGTGCCTGTACTATAAGATTGCCTACCGCTTTGATGTGGGAATCGGTGCTTTTGCAAGATTCAACCTCCCCTTGTTTTTCCACCTGGAAGGCTCAACAATCGGCGACACCGGCTACTCTACGGTAACGCTGTTCAACCCGGTAGGGCTTATGACAAATCTGGGGGTAGGACTTTGCGGAACCTCAGTAGGTATCCAATTCACATTCTAAAGGATAAAAGATTTTCCGGAATCTTTTATCCGGAATTTGAGAGCACGGCAACCGGTACACTTTCCGGTTGTCTTTTTTTATAGTTCCTTGTTTAAAGTTAAAATCTTATCAGAATCTTCTATGATAAATTTTATATCCCTTTCGTTAGGATTGACAATTTTTACAAGCCCCTTATTTGCAAAGTATTCTATAAGCTTGTTAAATCTCTTAAACGAAGTCTTTTTCATGTTTATGGACTTATCCAACTGAATCACTTTTGAACCTATTCCTGCATTTACATACTCCCGGTCGCCTTCAAGCTGGGCCAAAACACGGATTAATGCCTTTATTGCAGCATCATCGGGTTCGTTTCCTTTATAAATATTTATCTGAACAGTTTCTTTCTTTTTTGCATCATTAGGCTCAATGTAATCTTCTATTATGAGAATCGAATCAGCGGCAGAATTGAATATCTCCCGTTTGCTGTCTTTACGGGTTGTTACAAGCACAACATCTTTTTGATACCTGCGGAGTAAGGTCATAACAACACTGTAATCAGAATCATTTGTTACAAATATGAATTTACTTATGGAAGGCTTGTCAAGATACAGCTTTTCAAAAGCATCAAGAGAAATAACCAGATCAGCCCTGTTTTTCTTTCCCGAAATATGGGGTGTTTCCCTTATTTCAAAATTCAAGTCCTTCAATTGTTCCCTGTATTTTGCAATAGAGGAACTTTGCCCGCAGGCTATCTTATAAGCATATATGGCTTCCGATACTTCCTCTGAATCCCCATGCTTTAGGGAAATATCATCTACAATATTTTTTATATTTAGTTTTGAATCTTTAGGAACATTAATATTTTCCAAGTCAATATAAATGCACAGTAAGTCTTTTTTTTGCATTGTACTCCTCCTTAAATAAAACAACTTAATAAAATCCAAAATGCGGCAGTCCCGGCAATTTTAACAGTCAGTTGCCAAAACCGGAAAAAGCTTTTTCAAGGTTACAATATGTTTGTATTCTTTTCCCGGTAACATACCTTTCCTAAATGACTTTACAATAATACCTGCCCTTTCTGACATTTTTACATCGATTGCCCGGTAATACAAGCCCCGGGATTAATTTACCTCCATTAAGATTTCCTTTAAGTATCTTTGCAAAGCCGTTAATAAAAGAATCTATATTCCACTGACTTCCCCGGTAAAAAAAAATACAACAAAAAAGACTTTTATCCGTTCTTTCAAGGACAAAAGTCTTTAAATTTGTAAAAACCAATTTCACAAACGGTACATTTTTCTTTGATTCACCGGATCAAAAAACCCGGAACACAGGCAGAAAAAACTCTTTCACCCCGCCGTTTTTACGAAAAAACAAAAAAACCCGTCAGTACAAAAAATCCAAAATTATTTTGAAAGCACAGAATGGATTCTCTCAAGGACCTTTTTCCTATCCAGCGGCTTTACAATATAATTTTTTGCACCCAAAAGCAGGGATTTTTTTACCAAATCTTCCTTTCCCAAGGCACTAATCATAACGACTTTTGCATTCTTATCATAAGCCATTATTGCCTCCAGGGAAGAAATACCGTCCATTCTGGGCATAGTGATATCCATTGTTACCAAATCAACATTTGGACTGTACTGTTTATACTTTTCAATACCGTCCATACCATCGACAGCGGTAGCAATCACTTCATAGCCCTCACTTGTCAATATTTGTCCCAACTGCTTTGCAACAAACATGGAATCATCAACTATCAGCACCCGGTAAGCTGTCCCGTCCGGCTTTAAACCTTCGGCCGGTCTTTCGTTTATTGAAGGGAAATCTTGTTTTGCTTTCATAAATATTCTCCATTTTGTATAAAAGTATCGTTAAGTACGTTCCCGCACTGCAACATTTATCTCGATTTTACCACAACTTGTATCCATCGGAACAATAAGTGCCTCAACCTCATGATCTGAAACCTCCATCTTTTCTCCGGTAAAAAGTGCAGGGGGAGTAAGGTCAAAACGGAATCCCAATTCATGAAGTTTCGTAACAGCCTGCCCCGTTATCATGTTTGCCAATTCGGTGATGGTAGCCTTAGGAAGCTCGTCAAAAACAGAAAACTCCTCTCCATTCATTTTTCCTGAAATACCCAATGCTGTATCCACCGACATATCAAAAAGAACACGCCCCTCAACATCTCCGGCAAGCCCGACCAGTGCAGCAACACCCATAACCGGCATGGAAGTGGATTTAAGATATAAATCCCCTCTTTTTACCCCGCCATCCAAGACCTCGTTAAGAACATTGTATGCAGCTTCAACAAAGGGATTAATGTATTCAACTCTCATAATTACTCCTACTATCTTTAGTATAATAAATGCAACCGCATTAACTTACTACTCTTTTTTAAAAGCAGAAACCCTGCCTTTAGAAATATTAGAAAGACCATCTTTAACAACAGTCTCATTTGAACCTACAACCAGGATTCCATCGGTTTTTAATTTTTCTACAATCTCATCCACGAGAATTTTCTGTTTTTGTGGATTTAAATACGACAACACATCCCTGATAAATACGAGATCCATCTCGGGATAAGGATTTTCATTAGTACAGTCATGGTACTCAAAAAGAATTATATCCTTTATTTCCTGATTAAAGCTCCACCTTCCGTTTACTCCCTGAACCATATATTTATGCAATCTGGAAGGAACATCATCAAGTGCAAAAGTCATATTTGGTGCATTTGCAACCTTCAAAAGGTCAGAGTCGTTTCCATGTATCATTATCCTGGCACTGGGGAATTTTTCCTTCAAAACACAGGCCAAAGAATATGTCTCATATCCGGCACCACATCCTACATTCCAGACATTTATGACCTTGGACTGGATTGAGGACAAAACACTTCCAACCTCTTCGGCATAAATATCACTCCAAAATTTTCCGGAATCAGGAGATTCAAAATCTTCCAAAAAAACATTGGCATCCCTGACATTTTGGATCTGGTAGTCCGAACCGCCTTTTTCAGATTTCCATTCTGCAAGACGTTTTGCAACCCAGCCGGTATTTACATCGGAAATATAAAAACTGACGAAATTTTCCAAAGATTTAGCAATGAATCCGACATCCACCACTACATCTTCCTTTTTCTGGTTTTTAATCCCCTCCCTTTCAAGAAGGGCTTCCGCAGTTTTTAAAAGCCCCACATCCTGCCGGTCACCTGCTTTATACTGACCTGCTTCATCGGACTGGTAATTTTCGCGCATATTAGCAAGAAGAGGATTATCCAAATTCCCGCCAACACCATGGTCTGAGGATTTATTCCTGCTTCCGAAAATCCTGTTTATATCAAGAAGAATGAACAACTTCCCTGCGTTTTCAACAATGCCCAAAATATACTTTATATTTATGTCGCCGAAAATCGGGTGGGGAGGTTGTATAGTCGACTTTGAAATTCCTACGACTTTGTCTATTCCATCCACCACAATTCCAAAAAGCTGATCTTCCATAGTGACAATAATCATATCCTCAACGCCACCTTGGGAATAATCCTTTTTAGGAACTGAAAGATGGAAAAAAATCCTCAAATCAATAATGGGAATAATTTCCCCCCTAAGATTGTAAACCCCAAGAACAAACGGAAGTGTATTAGGGACATAGGTAAAACGCCCGGTTTTTGCTATTTCCTTAACATCCATGATATCTATAGCGTAATCCTTTCCACCAAGGGTAAAGGTTATCATTTTGTAATCAACAGCCTCGCTGACCTTTTCCTCTTCCTCTACAAGCTGCTCCTGAACTACATTTCCGTGCAATATATCATTGATATTAAATCCCATACTAAACTCCAGATTTATATTCTGCAAGATACGAGCGGGTCTGCTTTTCCTGTCTCAGCCCTAACTCCAGCAACTGACTCACATCAATAATAAGGGAGACAGACCCGTCTCCTAATATCGAAGCTCCTGCAATACCGGGGGAATTGGTAAACTGATCTTTTAAAGGTTTGATAACAACATCTTCCTCCCCAATAAGGCTGTCCACCATCAAACCAACCTTTTTCTCATTTGTACCGACCACAACAATAAAGCGGTATTCTGAATTGACCTCGGAATTCTCCCTTTTTATTCCGAAAATCCTGTCCAGACGGAGGATACTTACAACCTCCTCCCTCACATTAAATACTTCGTAGTTATCAATCATCTTAATATCTTTAACATTAACACGGTGACTCTCAATAACAGAAGCTATGGGAATTGAATAGATTTCATTCTCTACCTTGACCAAAAGACCCTGTATAATCGCAAGGGTCAACGGAAGTTTGATTATAAACTTGGAACCTACCCCCCTCTCTGACTGAATGGAAACAGTTCCGTTTATTTTTTCGACTTGCGTCTTAACCACATCAAGCCCGACTCCCCTTCCGGAAATATTGGTAATCTTATCAGAGGTGGAAAAACCGGGTTCAAATATAAGTTGGTATGCTTCTGAATCAGAAATCATCTTTGTAGCATGGATAATTCCCCTTTCCACAGCCTTCTTTCTGACGGCCTCCACATCAATCCCTGTTCCGTCATCACTTATCTCGATTATAATAAGATTCCCCTCATTGGAAGCCTTTAACAGGACACGTCCTTCTTCCGGCTTGCCTGCTGCCACCCTGTTCTCGGGAGATTCAATACCGTGGTCTACAGAATTTCTTACACAATGCATTATAGGATCAAACAAGTCCTCGATTACAGACTTATCCAGCTCTGTGTCTTCACCTTCTATTTCCAACCTGATTTTTTTATTCAATTCTTTGGAAAGATCCCGTACAACACGGGGAAAACGGCTGAAAATCTGGCTGATGGGTACCATCCTGATTTTTAATACACCTTCCTGCAACTCGCCTGTAATCCTTCCCAGATTCTGGGCTCCGGATCTGAACTTGGAAACAGTTTCCTTGAATTCCGAAGAAAAATCATCAAAAAGACCAAACAATTCGGAAGCAGCCTGTGTTATATCTTTTTTCGCAGTATTACCAGTTAAAACATCCTGTGACATGTCTATATGCTCAAATGCAACATCCGTAAGAGCTTTAACCTTCTCACGGAAAAGAGACAAAGTCCCGGCAAGTTTATTCTGCAAACCTCCAAACAACATTGTTGTCTGGTTAAACGATGCTTTTGATATAACTATTTCACTAACAAGATTCAAAAGATAGTCAATACGCCTTGAATCAACCCGCAAAACAGAATTATTACTATGCTGCTGGGCTCCTGCCCCGGTATTTTTCTTTTCTTCTTTTTCGGGTGATGGCTTTGAAGCGACCGGCGATGCAGCAGTTTCCACAGCCTGTGCAGGCTCCCGGACAGGTTCTTTTGCAGCTTCCGCCACAGGCTCTGCCTTTGCTTTCCGGGCCGGAGTCCCGGCATCCCCGGCTGTAGTATCGGGGGTAAACACAGCAGCCTCCCCCAGTGTAACATCTGAAATATCAACAGCCTTCTTTATTGCCTCTATATCAGTATTTGAGGCTGCAAAGAAATACTGGACTACAGGGTAAAAATTATCTTCATAGAGGCTTTCAAAATCAGGATTTGTCTTTAAAACCCGCCCTAAATCCTTTAAGGCAGCAAAAGCCTGGATGCCCCCAACAGAATTCATCGGATTGGATTCATCAAATTTAACGGAAACACAGTAAAGTTTTTCCCCGGGTTCCAAAGCCTCGGTAAGTTCAAGCATATCGTATTCAGAAAGACTCTTAAACGGTGATTCCCCGGAATCAGAATTCACCGGAACAGACTTCTTTTCCAAAGCAGGCATAACCGGAGGCGGTGATTTTTTGGCCGGTTTCTTTTCCCCTACAAATGATTTCAGTCTTTCTTCCAGTCCGGAAACATCTTCCTGATAAACTTCTCCGTTGGAACGTTTTTCAAGCATTGCCTTTATAACATCAATGGAATCAAGGAGAACATCTATGACATCTTCTGTGACAGCAACAGAGCCGTTTCTTATCTCGTCAAGCAAATCCTCTACCACATGAGTGAAAGAAGCCAGTTCCATCATCTCTACAGTGGCAGACCCCCCTTTCAGAGTATGGGCCGCCCTGAAAATTTCATCAATTGCATCATGATTAGCCGGATCATTCTCAATTACAAGGATATTACTCTCCAACTGCTCAACCTGCATTTCGGCCTCGCTAAAAAAGTCCTTAAGAAGCTCTTCATTGTTTATGTCAAGATAATCGCTCATATTTTAATTCTCTTTTCCAAGGGTAGATTAATCTAAAGTATATAATAACCACAATATCGAAATTTTGCAATGAATTATGTTAAAAACTCCTTTAAAAAAAAACTGAAATTTTCCTTACCAGACAATGTAAAATGGTAAAGATTGGGTTCCATATGCTGTTTTTTTTATAAAAAGACTGTATAATTATGCCGATAATGTAGTGCTAAGCTGTATTGCCTTTATCCCAGGTTTTGAAAGAAAAAATTAACAAGGATTTTGTATGAAAAGCAGATTTTTTTTCATAGTTTTAATGTTTTTTTGCGGGTGCCTGACTTTCGGGCAGTCCACGCTGCTTCCTCCTAAAGAAAACCCCTTTGGTTCTGCACAGGAAACTCCGGCAGAAGGACCGGAACCAAATCCTGAACCGGAAAAAAAAGAAACGTTTGATTCCAACTTCTCAATATCGGAGTTTTTAATTTCAACAGAAGGTAAATGGAATCAGGAAGATGCTGTTTTTGGATTTTCATCTGATGTTTCCATGGAGCTTACCCTTAAAACAGGTAATTCCGCATATGCTTTCTCAGGATTTGACATTGAAGCAGATAACATAGAAAGACTCTTTACAGATAAGACATCCGGCCAGTCATCAAATCTTGCCATGAAACTTTCAGGGGCCGGATTCGGGATTAACAACATAAAAGAGTCGGGATTCTATTTCCAGTTTTTTACCGGAAAAAATGACAGACTCGCTTCAGGTGGAATTTTTTCCAGTTTATTTCAGGAAGAAGGGATCCGCCCTTTTTTTTATAAGACGACAGAAAAAAATGATTTATACCGGGGAATCCACAGGGTAATCGGAACCGGTTTCAACATAGGTGTAAAAGACAAATCTGACAAAGTAAGTACAAACATCTATCTTTACCAGGATAATGTAAACCCTGCAAACAAAGGGATTTACGCCATAGATTACGCATTCAATCTTAACCTGCCCGTATTCAAAATGTCTTCTTTTGTAGGTTTTTCAACTCCGGCAAAAGAGCAGAAACCCCTTTTCCGTAGCGGGGTCATGTGCTTTTTAACTAACGGAAAAGACTCCGGTCTGTACACAGAACTTGGAATCCCTTATTACCCCATCGGGGACAAATTTACAATTGAAAACCTTTATATTCTTTTTGAACCCCGTTTTAGAGTAGGTCTGGTAACAACCTCCCTTACCTTTTTTTATAATCCGGAGTATTACCTGGAAAAAGAAACAGATGAAGGCGGGGATATTGATTTGAGTCTCAGACTTGCAATTGGAGATATTGAGAAAAAAGAATTACAAGGAGGTCTTGAATCCACGTTAAACTTTATAACAAAAACAGATGCAGACATTTTTGATGTCTTAATTTCTCCTTTTTTAAGTCTTAAAACCGGACCTGTATTCTGGGACGGAAAATTAAATATTTCGGTATTAAATTTCAAAAACCCACGGGAAATGTTTTCCTTTAATCTAATAACTAAGGCGGAATTCTAAAATGAAGAAATTACTTGGTATTCTTGTTTTTATCAATCTGGGATTATGTATTTTCGGAACAGAAATAACATTCACAACTTCAGCAGGAAATTACAACATAGCAGAGCGGGAAACCCTTACAGAAAATGCTTCTGTTAATAAAAAATTCTTCGGGAATTATGCCGGGAGCCTGAATGTAAAAACCGAGATTTCCCCGGTTCTCTCAGTATTAACGGAAATAGGCAGGGACGAAATTTTACAGAATTACGCCGGGGCAGAACTTGTGCTAAATCTTGACTCAATTTCTTTTTCTGCCGGTCCCTGGTTCGGATTATACAATCTGGCAAAACCTAAGGCAAAAGAAAGCCTTGACCTGTTGCAGCCTGGGTTTGCTCTGGGACTGGAAACAGGGATTCCCGGAATGATTACAGGGTTTTGCAAAACGAATTTTACATTTTCGACCGGAGAACAGGTTGAATACAGTCTTTCCCACAGAAAGAACCTGCTGGGAGTTAAATTCTGGCTTCCAAATGTTATATGCACAGTACAAATGGAACAAAAAACCACAGAATCAAGCTTGGGAAGCGGTTCAATCAGAAAACACATGATTACAACAACAGGATTTTACGCAGATGTTTTCAGCAAGGGCCTTCCGTTCCGGGTTTTACTGACACTTGCTTACCAGGAACTTGAAAACCGCTACATTGAGGCAACCCCGGTAGATCCTGAAAAAGACACTCTGGGAACAATTATCACTGGTGTTGACTTTACAATCCAGGCAACAAAGAATTTTTCCTTTGTTATAGGATTTGAAGGAGGAGTATATTCCTTTTACAGGGATAAAAGGGATGATTCCACCTGTTCAGGATTTTTCCCCTTTGAGGCCCGGCTTGGGTGCTCCTATTTTATTCCACAAAACTAAGAGGTACGCCTATGTTCAGAATGATTGCTTTTTTTATAAAAATGTTTTTTTATCTGATAAAATCGTTGCCTCCAATGAAAAAAGCCCTGAAATTGGATAAACAGGGACTGAAAAAAGAAAGGGACGAGCTGATTTTTCCCTATGTCCAGGACTGGGCAGGTTTCTGTATCCGGGAAACAAAATCCACCGTAGAAGTCAGAGGTATTGAAAACCTTCCGCAAAGCGGAGCAATGGTTTTTATCGGTAATCATCAGGGAAATATGGATATTCCCATACTTCTATCCAGCATTCCTAGACCTATCGCCTTTATTTCCAAAATAGAGATTTTAAAAATCCCCATTATATCAAAATGGATGAAACTTATGCAGTGCGTTTTTCTCGATAGAAAAAGCATGAAAAAATCTGTTGAAGCCATGCACGAAGCCGTAGAAAAGGTCAAAGAAGGTTATTCTATGGTTATCTTTCCGGAAGGTACCAGAAGCAAAGGCGGTCCGGTTAAGGATTTTAAGGCAGGAAGCTTTAAACTTGCTTTTCAGGCCGAAGCTCCAATAGTCCCGGTCACCATAGACGGTTCATGGAGAATTTACGAAGAACATAAATCCTTAAGAAGCGGAAAGGTCACCTTAACGATACACCCTGCTGTAAACACTAAAGGCCTTACAAAAGAAGAACAACAGGAAATTCCTAAAAAGGTCCGGGAAACTGTTGTTTCCGCCTTGAGTTAAAACACGGATTTAAACGGCAGTTCGAAACCATCCTGCCGTATAAAAATTAAAACTATGGAGAAATAAAATGAAAAATGAGTTTTTGCTCGTTTTGTCCCTGATTTTATGTTTCGGGACCGTGGTGTTGCTGGTCAAGATTCTGAAAAAACAGGGCTTGTTCATGTGGACGGTTTTTGCAACAATTACCGCAAATATAGAAGTTCTTATTGTTGTAAATGCCTTTGGAATGGAACAGACATTGGGAAATGTAATGTTTGCTTCCAGCTTTCTGGTTACTGATATAATCAGTGAATGTTACGGAAAAAAAGAAGCCAACAAGGCAGTCTTTGTAGGATGCCTGACATCTGTTTTTTTCATAATTTTTTCCCAACTATGGCTTTGCTTTACCCCGGCTCCGTCAGACTGGGCGATGCCGTCAATCAGGAGTATATTTTCCAACACCCCCCAAGTAATGGTAGCAGGACTTGCAGCCTACTGTATTTCGCAGTTTTTTGATGTATGGCTTTATCATAAATGGTGGAATATCACTGAAAAGAAAACAGGGAACAAGAAAGGTTTTTTGTGGCTCAGAAACAACGGTTCTACATTGGTTTCCCAATTTATTAATACTGTTATTTTTTCTTTCGGGGCTTTTTGGAATCTCCACGAATTTAAAACCCTTATCGCAATTACAATCTCCAGTTATGTGATTTATATTTTTACAAGCCTTGCCGACACTCCCTTTTTATACCTGGCACGTAAAATAATAGAAAAAGACAGCGGAAAATCCGATTTAAATTAACTTTAACCGTAGATAGTAGTATATTTTCCCTGTGTGAAATAATTTTCCACAGGGAATTAAGATCGTCATCTTTGCTTAAAGTGTTTATGACCGACCTTTTTTCCTGAATATATTTACTTTCAGGAGAGTAAAAAAATGTACACTATGATTGACTATGTAAAATGGCGGGGAGATTTACCCTTTTCAAAATCCGGGCTAAACCCGATAGATATTCTGGTTCTCTGCCAGATTTCCTATATTCACTTTGAAGGAATAATTCCCAACAAAATAGGTGTTAAACATGGTATTTCCCTACAAGATGCCAAGAATGCCTATTTTTCCGGGAAAAGGAACGAAAAATATCTTGGTTTTTTAAGCGAGCAAACTTATGACATATTTAAAGAAGCGGCAGATTCGGAAAGATTCAGACAGTTTACTGTTTCAGGATATGTAAGCACTTTTGACGAAGAAAAAGAAATGCAGTTTGCCGCTATGACATTCCATTGGAAGGATATGAACATTGTTATTTTCCGTGGCACTGACAACACTATAATCGGCTGGAAAGAAGATTTTAACATGGTATATATGTCGCCGATTCCCGCCCAGCTTGAGTCTGTAAAGTATCTGCAACAGGTTGGAAAAAACACAAGAGGAAAAATCATCACAGCAGGACATTCTAAGGGCGGAAATCTGGCAATTTATTCCGCAACAAAGGCGGACAACAGAATAAAAAGGAGAATCACAGGTATCTATAATTATGACGGCCCCGGATTTACACGTGAATATCTGGAAAATTCTGACTATTTAAGTATAGCAGATTTAATAAAGTCTTATACGCCTTATGCCTCGGTTGTCTGGGCCCTCATGGAGCACAGCAAGGATGCGCTTGTCGTAAACAGCCGCAACTCCGGCATAATGCAGCACGACACTGCTTCCTGGGGAATCTGCGGGACAAAGTTCGATACGGTGGACAGGGTTTCTGAAAAAAGCCGGTTTTTCCAAACCACATTGGGTGACTGGCTTTCAACAATAAGTACAGAAGAAAGGGAAACTTTTATCAATTCTTTTTTTTCAGTAATAGAAGAAACAAATGCCAAAACAATTGAAGATTTGACAGCAAACTGGTACAAGAGTACAACAGCAGCAATAAAACTTCTTACAAAGCTGGATCCTTCAATACGGGAACATCTGTTCAAAGCGATACAGATAATATTCGAAGCATCCAGAATCCCTGAGTCTCATAAAGAAAAAGAATAAACTGTATGGATTTTTTTTATTCCTTGTCTTATCATTAGCAGTGTACCGGATAAAGGAGGATACCCATGAAAAAGACAGCCCTTACTTTAATCCTCATTTCAGCCTGTTTCGCACTGACAGGTGAAGTAAACAAACAGGTTGAGGAAATCGGAAATGCAGTCCTGGACAAACTTGACCAGGCAAAAAAAGATATTATAGACGGATACAATGACATCAGTGAAAAAATTACGGAAAATGCCAAATCCCAAGATAGTGCGGATAAAAAAAATTTGGACAAAGATGGATGGGATTTAAATTTACTGGATACTGCCAGAAATGTAGATTACCTTTCTGATTTAGAGAAAGACATAATTTTGGAACAGAATAAAGCCAGATACGATCCTGCAAAATACAGCGAACTTTACATAAAAAAAAGAGCGGATAATTTTATCGGAAATAACTATGTTTCGTTTAAACAACTTCCAGTAAAAACTGTTGAGGGTCCGGCTGCCGTTACAGAGTGTTATATCCAGATGCAGAAAATGAAATCACTTCCACCGTTAAAACCGGAAAAGGGATTGTATCTTGCAGCACTTGAGCATGTATATACACAGGGTGCAACAAAAGAAACAGGGCATACCGGCGTAAACGGAGAAAGCCCCTTTGACAGAATAAAAAAACACGGTACTTACAAGCAGGCTGCCGAAAATATCTCCTACGGATTCAGTAACGCCAGGGAAATTGTAATTTCCCTGCTAATCGACGACAATGTACCGGACAGAAGTCACCGGAAAATAATTATGAATAAAAATTATAACCAGACAGCAGTAAGTTTTGGTTCCCACAAAGAATATAAAAACATGGCGGTAATTCTTTACTGCAACGGGTTTAAAGAAAACCAAAACCATTGAACCATAAAAGCATTTTCATCCCTTGAAATCCGGCAAGCCTCCAGTGCTTTTCAAAAATATTCTTGATAAATATTTTCTTACACTGCCAACAATAACTTTATAACAAAAAAAACCCGGATCCGGCCTTTGGCCGAATCCGGATTTCATAAACGGGACTGGAAAAATTACCTGAAAGTAATTCAACCATTCGCCCCCGAACTGGAAACAAGCACTATTTAATTCTTGCCAGACTTTTCAATTTCCAACTGGGCAATTGAAAGAAGTGCTATAGGCACAGAGTAAGATGAACAGGAAATATAATTCAACCCTGCCTCCATGCAGAACTTAACATTCTCCGGCCTGGCACCATGTTCACCGCACAAACCTTTCACCAGGTCGGGTCTGGAGGCAGTACCCCGGCGGACAGCAATTTCGATAAGCTCCTTTACCCTGGGATCAAGAATTGCAAACGGGTTACCATCAATAAGGTCAAACAGGGTATAATCAGGCATAAAAGAATTAAAATCATCCCTGGAAAGCCCTAATGTAGTCTGGGTCAAATCATTTGTTCCGAAAGAGAAGAACTGGGCATACCGTGCAATATCACCGGCTCCCAGTGCCGCTGCAGGAAGCTCAATCATCGTTCCTATTTTGAAATCAATGGGCTTTGCTTTCATGGCCTGCCTGGTTTCTTCAATAATGTCCACAAGCCCCTTGTAGTTCTGCCCCTCAATCTTCTTTCCATAAACAATGAGCTTAAGCTCTGTAGAGTTCATGATAATCGGTACCATAATCTCAGGATGAACATTTACCTTCTCCGCCTGCAATTTAAAAGCCGCTTCACAAAGGGCTTTTGTCTGCATCTGGTATATTTCAGGGTAAGAAACTGCAATACGGCACCCTCTGTGTCCAAGCATCGGATTGAATTCTTCCAGTGCATCAATGCGGTTTTTCAGCTCATTTTTGTCAACTTTTTTCCCCTTGCTTGAAGCCTGAAGGTGTGCAACAAACGAATCAAACTCAATTTGGTTATGAGGCAAGAATTCATGAAGAGGAGCATCAAGAAGCCTTATAGTAACTTCCCTTCCTCCCATCGCTTTTAGAATTCCGTAAAAGTCATCACACTGCATCTTCTGCAACTTGTTGAGAACTTTAATTCTGGACTCTGTACTTTCAGATAAAATCATTTCCCTGAAAACATTTATTCTCTTTTCATTAAAGAACATATGCTCGGTTCGGCAAAGACCTATGCCGTCTGCCCCAAACTGAACAGCAAGTGTTGCATCCCGTGGGCTGTCAGCGTTTGCCCTGACATGAAAATTCTTAATGAATTTCTTTGTAATGGCGATAAAATCAAGCAGTCCGGAAGTCTGGGGATCCGGTTCAATCAGATTTGCCATTCCGGAATAAACTGATGCTTTACCGTAATAGGGAACATTTATAGTTATATAATCTCCCTCAGAAATCACAAAATCCCCGATATAAGCTTTTTTACCTTTAATCTTCATCT
>JADIMM010000092.1 GCA_017694795.1 Candidatus Gallitreponema excrementavium | reverse complement strand
CATCCAGACGGTTTAGTAATGTATCTTTCATAATTTTTTTCAACCTCCTCTTCCCGGCTGTTTTATCGTTGATAAGGCAGCCGGGTTTTTTATTTTACGCATAAAAAAATGCTGTAAAAGTAAAAAAACAGATGTAAAATCTTAGGAGGAAACGGACCTATCCCAACCGGTCTAACAGGAGAAAAAAATGAATCAACCAAGCGGACTTTCACAGACCATAAAACAGGCAGCCCTTGCAATAAAAAAAGCCGGAGGAAAAACCGTCGTTTTTACCGGAGCCGGAGTTTCAGTAGAAAGCGGAATTCCACCATTCAGAGGGGCTGATGGTATCTGGACAAAATACGACTCCTCTTTATTTGATATAAACAGGTATAAAAGGGAGCCGGAAGTCTGTTGGCCCGGTATCCAGGAATTGTTCTATTCCTCTATGAACAAATCCCAGCCCAACCAGGCACATATGATAATCAGTAAATGGGAAAAAGAAAACCTTATTTCCTTTGTAATAACCCAAAACATAGACGGGCTTCATCAAAAAGCCGGAACCCGGAATATAGCAGAGTACCATGGCAATGTAAGGGATATGGTTTGCCTGGAATGCGGCTTTAGGGACAAGGTGGGAGAAAAATATTTTTCACAGAAAATACCCAAATGTCCCGAATGTGGCGGCCTTATGAAAAGTGATTTTATTTTTTTTGGGGAAGGTATTCCGGTAAAAGCAGCCGAAGACTCTCTGAGATATACTTTTCTTTCCAAGGTTTTTATTATTGCAGGCTCTTCGGGAGAAGTTTACCCGGCGGCTTCAATTCCTTTTGCTGCAAAGGAACAGGGTAAAACCATAATAGAGATAAACCCGGGTATTTCAGCTTTCACAAAGGAAATAGTGGACTTTTATATCCCCTTGGGAGCCGTAGACGGATTTTCTGCATTGGACGAAGCATTAAAGTCCACAGGAGAATAAACAGGGAAAAACAAACCTGTTTTTCTTTACAGGAGGCTGCCCTTTCCTGAAAATTGAAAAACAGACTTGAAATCCATGTTAAAACCAATATGAAATATCCTTTAAATCTTGCTTTTACAGGCTGTAACCGGCTCCTTAAAGCCCAAGTTTCTCCGATACAGGTAATCACTCTGTAATTATGACTTTAAAAGTTGAACCTTCCCCCGGAACGCTGGAAAGAAGAACCCTGCCCCCGTGCAACTCCACACCGTGTTTCACAATGGCAAGTCCCAATCCTGTACCGCCGGTTTCCTTGGACCGGCTTTTGTCGACCCTGTAAAACCTCTCAAAGACCCTTTTCTGGTTTTCCAGAGGAATTCCGATTCCTGTATCCTGAAAGACTATTACAACTTCCTTATTTTTTGGATTGCTTCCTGCCTGGGTTGATTCCCTGACATCCCTGACAGAAATCTTAAGGTTTCCGCCCTCTTTGTTGTACTTTATTCCGTTTTCGCAAAGATTATAAAAAACATCAAACAAAACCGGCTTATTCCCTTTTATAAACACATCCGATTCTTCAAAATCAACATGGACAGACTTTTTTTCCGCAGCTTCTTTCAATGTTTTTATTACGGATTTTATTATCTCCGAAAGATTTACTTCTTCTTTCTGAAATGTTTCTGCCTCCTCTGGCCGGCTTTCTTCCTCGTCAAGCATGGAAAGTTTTATTATATCATTTACCAGGTTTATCATCCGGTTTGCTTCTGAATAAATTCTTTCACCGAAATTCTGAATATCCTCTTTTTCTGCCATGCCGTTTTTTATAAGTTCTGCATAACCTGAAATTGACGTAAGAGGAGTTTTTAACTCATGGGAGACATTGGCAGAAAACTCCCTCCGCATTTTTTCTGAATGAGCCTTCTCGCTTATATCGATAAAGAGAACCACCACACCAGTATTTTTTTCATTCACCTTTATCGGGGAAACAGAAACCATAAAAGTCTTTTTATTCAATTCCAAAACCTTTTCATTAAAATTTCCCTCAAAGCCTTTTTTCACGGTTTCTTCGAGCTGGCTGCTCCTGCACAAGGATAAAATTCCATGCCCCTGACAGTCTTTTTCCAACACACCGAACAAACTCATAGCCGAAGAATTTACAGAAACTATATGCTGTTTTTCATCCAGAACAACTACACCTTCATTCATATTTCTTGTAATTGCAGCAAGTTCCTCACTCCGTTCTTTTATAGAATCAATGGCTTCTTCTATTTCTTTTTTTTGCTTTATGAGCCTTACAACAAGAGGGGCCAGTTCAGGATAAACATCTTCTTCATCCGGTTCATCAAGATTTATTTCCAATACAGAGGCAGTAATTTTTTTTGCCAAACGGGACGCTGCTATACCGGATACGATGATAACACAAAACAAAAGAAGCAATACCGGATTCATTACATTTGCAATGTAATAAATTATGGACTTGTCTGTTATTGAAAGGCGGAGAATACTTCCGTCAGCTAAATACCTTGCAACATAAGATTTCTTTTCTGCAAGTGTATCGGAGAAACGCTCCGAAACCCCGACCCCATATTTCATGGCATCTTTTACTTCCGGTCTTTCAAGATGGTTTTCCATGGACGAGGCATCTGCATCAGAGTCATAAGCGATTTGTCCGTCTTTAAGTATAAGTGTACTGCGGACATTACTTCTGTATGAATTAATTTGTTTTAAAAACAGAATCCTGCTGTCCAAGTCTTCGTTTGCATTTAGAAACGCCGCAACATTTTCTGTTTCAGAAAGAAGATTTTTTTCCTGCTGGTTTTTAAGGGCATTCCCGAAAAAAAGAGTTACTACAAAAACCGACAGTATTACTGCTGAAACCGAGGTGGCGTATATAAAATAAAAAATTTTCTTTGTCATAATTTCTCCGGATTAAATCTGTATCCAATGCCATGGACAGTTTCTATCCTGCTGCCAAGGTCTGGATTTTTTTCTGAAAGTTTATGTCGGAGGGTTTTAATATGCATATCGACAGTACGGCTTTCCCCGGCATATTCGTACCCCCAAACCCTTTCCAATAAATGGGTTCTGTCAAAAACAATTCCTGGATTTTCCACCAGAAATGTTAAAAGTGAAAATTCTTTTAAAGTCAGTGAAACATTTTCACCCCTTATTTTCAGCGTATGGGTTTTTGTGTTTAAATACATATCCCCAAAGTGATACTCGGTATTTTCGTCTTTGTTTTCATTTCCAGCCCTTCTTAAAAGGGCCTTTACTCTTGAAACAAATTCTTCCATTCCAAAAGGTTTTGAAATATAATCATCTGCCCCGGAATCAAGCCCCAATACCTTATCATATTCTGAATTTCTGGCTGTAATCATAATCACGGGTATGTTCCTGTCTAAAACAGTCTCCCCTGCCCTGATTTTTTTTAGAATAGACATTCCGCTTTCCTCGGGCAACATAATATCCAGTAAAACCAGATCTGGTGATTTTTTTTCACATTGAATAAAAAAGCTCCTGGCATCCGAAAATCCCATTGCCTCAAATCCGGAACGCTTAAGGGCGTAAACCACCAAATCCCTGATATTTGTGTCATCTTCTACATAAAAAATCATTGCCATTCTGTACCCGTTTATTTTTTATGTTCCCCGGTTATGGAAAACAAAACCCATTCTGCAATATTCACAGCATGGTCAGCTATTCTTTCATAGTATTTTGCAACCATGAGAAAATCAATAGCATCTTCACCATCGGCAGACCCCTTTTGGATAAGGGAGATGATTTTCTTTTTAATTTCTATAAAGAAACCGTCTACCTCATCATCCATTTTTATGATGGCCTCTGCATGACTCTTGTCGTTGTTTACAAAGGCATCGATACTTCCTCTTACCATCTTTGAAGCTGTCTCCGCCATTTTGGGGAGAAATTCCAACTTTTCGATAAAACTACTTTCAAGAAGGAGGATTGAAAGCTCTGCAATATCCTCTATTTGATCTCCGATTCTCTCCATATCTGTAATCATTTTTAAGGCCGAAGAAATTACCCGTAAATCGTGGGCTACAGGCTGCTGCTGAAGCAAAAGCTTGAGACACAGAGCTTCTATAGTTCTTTCTTTTTCATCAACAAGTCTTTCTATCTCTATCGCCATATTTGCCTGCCGTTCGTCATGAAGGATTATGGACGTAGAAACCTTTTCTATCCCTTCTTCTATCAACATCCCCATCTCGATTAATTTGGTATGAAGTTCTTCCAGCTGTTCATCAAACTTTGTCCTCATTTTTACCTCCGTTAGTTAAAATTATATAAACCCGGGATTCCTGCCGGTCCGCCCTGAATATGCTCAGGAAAAACTGTTTTTCCAAAAGCCATAACTCCTTAACCAAATCTGCCGGTTATGTAGTCTTCTGTTTTCTTTTCTTTCGGATTTGAAAACAGTTCCTCTGTTACCCCGTATTCAATAATTTCCCCCAAAAGGAAAAATGCCGTCTTATCAGAAATTCTTGCAGCCTGCTGCATATTGTGGGTAACAATCACAATGGTATAATTTTCTTTAAGCTCCATTGCCAAATCTTCAATCTTTGAAGTGGAAACCGGATCCAAAGCCGAAGTCGGTTCATCCATCAGCAAAACTTCAGGCTGTACCGCCAGGGCCCTGGCAATGCAAAGTCTTTGCTGTTGGCCGCCGGAAAGCCCCAAGGCATTCTTCTTTAACCTGTCTTTAAGCTCGTCCCAAATTGCAGCTTTGCGCAGGGATTCCTCCACAATCTGATCAAGTTTTACCTTTGACTTAATCCCGTGAACCCTGGGACCGTAAGCTATATTATCATATATTGTCATAGGAAAAGGATTTGGCTTTTGAAAAACCATGCCTACCTTTTTTCTGAGAAGATTCACATCCATTTTTCCATAAATATCTTCCCCGTCGAGTTTTACATCTCCGGTAATTCTGCATTCCTCAACCAAATCATTCATTCTGTTTAAAGTTTTTAAAAGAGTTGACTTACCACAACCAGAAGGACCTATAAAGGCTACAATTTCTTTTTCCGGTATATCAATGGAAATGTTTTTTAAAGCGTGGAAAGAGCTGTAATATAAATCAAGATTTTTTACTGAAAATTTATTCACCCTGACCTCCTCTAATTTTCCTAGCAACTGCATAGGAAATTGTGTTGATTACTAAAACTAAAGCTAATAAAACTACAGCTACAGCATAACTTTCATTCATGTGTTGTCCTTCTCCCGACAAAACATAGAGATGAACCGCAAGGGTCCGGGCTGAAAGCTCCGGATTAAAGGCAAACTGCGGAACTGTTCCTGCGGTGTAAATCAAGGCAGCTGTTTCCCCGATAATTCTTCCGGCAGCAAGGATTACCCCGGAAAGGATTCCCGGTACGGCAGCCGGCAAAACAATTTTTATAACAGTTCCCAATCTTCCTGCCCCCAAACCAAAGGAACCTTCCCGGTAAGAATCCGGCACAGCCAGCAAGGCTTCTTCTGTTGTACGCATAATAAGGGGCAAAACCATTATGGCAAGAGTAAAAACCCCGGATAAAAGGGACATTCCCAATCCAAGGGTTGTAACAAAGAACAACATTCCGAACAAGCCGTAAACAATCGAAGGAATTCCGGAAAGGGTTTCAGAAGTAAGCCTTACTATTTTTACCAGCTTGCTACCTTTTTTTGAGTACTCCACAAGATAAACCGCAGAAAACACACCGGCCGGTACAGCAATAAGCAGGGCAAGTAAAGCACTCAGGAAACTGTTTACAAGAGGAGCCAACAAAGAAACATTTTCGGAATTATAAACCAAACTGAAAAGTTCCGGTTTAAGATTTGGAATTCCCCTGACAAGAATGTAGGAAGTAATCAAAACTGCTACAAAACCTGTAAAAAAAGCAGAAAAATAAACCGGGAATCTGAGACACCAGGCTGTAATTTTCCGCCTGAAAGCAATATCCCACCTTTTCATAATTTTGACCTTCCTTTTACCAAAGAAAACAAGAAATTAATTATCAGAATAAATACAAAGAGAACTGCACCGGTTGCAATCAGTACTTCTCTGTGGAGTTCTGCCGCATACCCCATCTCAATTACAATATTTGCAGTTAATGTCCTAACCCCTTTTAACAAGCCGGCCGGCATACGGGCCTGGTTTCCTGCAACCATAATTACTGCCATTGTCTCACCGATTGCCCGGCCTATACCGAGAATAATTCCTGCGGTTATACCGGATTTTGCTGCCGGTACAATGGTAAAAAAGACAGCCTGTTCATGACAGGCTCCCAAACCTACCGCACCTTCGTAATATGAGGACGGAACAGCATTTAAAGCCGCCGTACTCACCGAAATAATCGTAGGAAGAATCATTACCCCTAAAAGAACAGAGGCTGCAAGCATACTGCTTCCTGTTCCTCCGAATAAAGTACGGATTCCAGGAACCAGCACCACCAGGCCAAAGAACCCGTAAACTACAGAAGGGATTCCAGCCAAAATATCCACAAGGGGACTGAATATTCTTAAAACACGTTTAGAAGCAAACCTGGAAAAATAAATTGAGGTAAAAACCCCTGCCGGTACTCCGATAACCAGAGCCCCTGCCGTAACATAAATACTTCCCAAAATCATCGGAAGTATTCCAAACTCACCGTTTGAAGGCCTCCACAAGGTTCCAAAGAAAAATCTGCCGGCTCCTGTCTTTGCTATTGCGGGAACCGCATTTACAAAAAGAAACAGGCAGATTATCAAGACTGCTGCTATGGATAAACATGCAGCAATCATGAAAACTGTTTTTGCAACAGTTTCTTTAACCTTGTTATTTAACAAAGTTTTTCCACTCACTTACAGCTCCTGTGAAAATCTGCTCAATATCACTTACTGACAAATCAGAAACAGGATTCTCAAGATTTACAATAACAGCTATTCCATCCCTTGCCATAACAATAGGAGTCAGCCCGCTGTCAATTTCAGTCTGTTTTAATTCTCTTGAAGCCATACCAATATCACAGATACCGTTTATTGCAGAAGTTACCCCGGTGGTTGAATCATTTTGCTGTATTTCGATAATCACTTCAGGTTGAAGGAGGACATATGCTTCCTTTAGTTTTTCAGCAAGGGGAGTTACAGAAGAAGACCCGGCAAGAACAATTTTCCCAGAAATATTTTTACCCGGTACATAGGATTCTCCGGAAGAAGGAATGTATCCATTTTCCTTTACAATTTTCTGTCCATCTGAACTCATTACATAAGAAAGAAAATCTTTTACCTGAGGAGACTGTTCTTTGTCATTTTTAAGAACAAAATTAAAGGGCCGCACTGTTTTGTAATTACCAGCCTCAATTTCTGCTACAGTGGGTTCTACACCATCGATTTTAAGGGCTTTTACAGTGTCGTTTAAGAAACCTAAAGAAATATAACCGATAGCATTAATATCACCAGCAACATTTGTAAGCATAACAGAGGTGCTGTTGGTTATCAAAGCCTCCTGGGTTGTGTAATCGATTTTTTCTCCTGCATCATTCTTCTTTTCAATACCAAAAAGCTCTATAAATGCACCTCTGGTACCGGAACCATCTTCCCTTGACATTACAGTGATGCTGTTTTCAGGGTTAAATCCTTTTTCCCCGAAACAACCTGTCAAAAGAACCACCATTGACAAAATCAAAGCAATTCCTGAAAAAGAAATGCTTTTTGCAAAAAAGTTTTGTTTTTTCATTATAAACCTCCGAAAATTAACTATTGCTTTTTTACAGGTAAAACCTAAAAAGCTATTGTAAAAACAGGAGGTAAAATATGTAAAATAATTGTAAATTCAAAGTTTTTGGCTTTCTTTGCTTTACAATTTTTTTATACTTGCAGTATTTAACTACCGTTTTTTTATTCTTTAAGTTATACTTTGTAAGGACTATTCAGTCTTTCAGTTGATTTTTATGGAGAAGAAAAATGCACGTTTTATGCCTGGATTTGGAAGGTGTTTTGGTACCGGAAATTTGGATTGAATTTGCCAAGGTTACCGGTATAGAAGAATTAAAAAGAACGACAAGAGATGAACCTGATTATGCAAAGCTGATGAATTACAGAATTAACATTTTAAAAAAAGAAAATTTAAAACTAAAAGACATACAAAAAGTAATTTCAGGAATGAACCCCCTTCCCGGTGCAAAGGAATTTATCCAGGAAGCAAAATCCCTTTTGCAGGTTATAATTTTATCTGATACATTTACGGAATTCGCCCACCCCCTGATGGAACAACTGGGATTCCCTACAATCTTCTGCAACTCACTTAAAATTGATTCTGATAATTTTATCTCAGGATTTTCTTTAAGACAGGAGGACGGAAAAACAAAGGCTGTAAAAGCCCTTAAATCCATCAATCTTAAAGTTATGGCATCTGGAGACTCTTATAACGATTTGGGAATGATAAAAGTTGCAGACTCAGGGGCTCTTTTCAGAACTACTGATAAAATAAAGGCAGATTTTCCGGATATTCCGGCATATACAGAATACAGCCAGCTCATAGAACACATAAAAAGGTTCAAAACCGAATTTTAAAACCCCTTGGAAGAGCCCAGGTACACTACGGCACAAAAACAAAAATCCTACCGCTGCTTTCTTCCGAATCTGACGGGGTTTGGAAATTGTTTCTTGCATAGGACCTGGACTCATCCAAAGGGTCTCAAGTATCCACTAAATCAATAAAAAACAACGGGGAACAAAACCTGCGTCAACTGTTCCCCATTACAGCGGGACCTCGTTTCGAATCCCCGCTCACATAAGTTTCACTTATTTTCTTTTTCGGAGAGAGGGGGATAGCCCTTACTAGGGCACCCCTACGGGGCCGCCTTCGGTCCCTTTCTCCTCCCCTAGGTCGGCGGGACCTCGTTTCGAATCCCCCACAGCTATATTCCCTCTCCTTCTTATCGGAGAGAGGGGGATTCGAACCCCCGGTACCTTTCAGTACACAACCTTTCCAAGATTGCACCATAGACCACTCGGACATCTCTCCAATATACTTAAACCCTGTTTCCAAGGTCTGATACCTTTTTAAATCAGGAAAACCCTTTTTCTCCTACCGTAGGTGGTTGGGACCTCGTTTCGAATCCCCACCAAAGGATTTCTCCTATTTTTTCACCGGAGCAGGGGGGATAGCCCTTACTAGGGCACCCCTACGGGGCCGCCCTCGGTCCCTTTCTCCTCCCATAGGTCGGCGGGACCTCGTTTCGAATCCCCACCTAAGGATTTCTCCTATTTTTTCACCGGAGCAGGGGGGATTCGAACCCCCGATACCCTTTTGGGGTATAACTCCTTAGCAGGGAGCCACCTTCGGCCTCTCGGTCACCACTCCAAATCTATACTTTTGCAAGTCAGATACAAAATAAAAACAATAAAGAGTCCCCTCTCCTTCTTCTCGGAGAGAGGGGGATAGCCCTTACTAGGGCACCCCTCCGGGGCCGCCTTCGGTCCCTTCTTCCTCCCCTAGGTCGGCGGGACCTCGTTTCGAATCCCCCACAGCTATATTCCCTCTCCTTCTTATCGGAGAGAGGGGGATTCGCCCCTACGGGGCCGCCCTCGGTCCCTTTCTCCTCCCGTAGGTGGTTGGAACCTCGTTTCGAATCCCCCACAGCTATATTCCCTCTCCTTCTTATCGGAGAGAGGGGGGTAGCCCTTACTAGGGCACCCCTACGGGGCCGCCTTCGGTCCCTTCTTCCTCCCAAGGTCGGCGGGACCTCGTTTCGAATCCCCCGCAGCTATATTCCCTCTCCTTCTTATCGGAGAGAGGGGGATTCGCCCCTACGGGGCCGCCTTCGGTCCCTTCTTCCTCCCAAGGTCGGCGGGACCTCGTTTCGAATCCCCCGCAGCTATATCCCCTCTCCTTCTTATCGGAGAGAGGGGGATTCGCCCCTACGGGGCCGCCTTCGGTCCCTTCTTCCTCCCAAGGTCGGCGGGACCTCGTTTCGAATCCCCCACAGCTATATTCCCTCTCCTTCTTATCGGAGAGAGGGGGATTCGAACCCCCGGAGCCTTGCGGCTCAACGGTTTTCGAAACCGACCGATTCGACCACTCTCGCATCTCTCCATTGAAACTGAATCCAGCTTCTACGAGACTAAGAGGATTCGAACCTCCGGCCTTCAGATCCGCAATCTGACGCTCTATCCAGCTGAGCTATAGTCTCATTCACAATGGGTTTCCCCATGTATAAAATCGTAATCACAAACGGGCTATAAAACTCAAGGGATTACATATAAGACCAAAATTTCCGGGGCCGTCCTCGGTCCCTTTCTCCTCCCGTAGGTCGGCGGGACCTCGTTTCGAATCCCCACCAAAGGATTTCCCCTTTATTCCCATCGGAGCAGGGGGGATTCGAACCCCCGGAACCTTGCGGCTCAACGGTTTTCAAGACCGCCTCTTTCGACCACTCAGACACCGCTCCAAAACCCAAAGTAGGTAGTGATAATGTACACTTTTTAAAGAGACAATGTCAATACCTGATACCGGACACAGTTTTCCATATATAAGAGCGGCAACAAACCCAATCAGCTGCAATATAAATCATTTTCCAAAATCTTCCCTGATATCACTTGTATCTGATAATTTTAAACTTTTGGCAAAAAGGGCTGAAATATCTGTGCGGACATCAACATGAAAATCAGGCTGAACAGAATCACCCTGCTTAATCCTGTACAAACCTTGGAAAAGATTTGTATAAGCATAACTGTCCGGGGAGTTTACCCACCAGTCCAAAACTGTCACAATGGAAAGGGTGTAATAAATCAAATTGGCATTTGTCTTTGTCTTGCTGTTTTTTCCGCCTAAAACAGCATCCAGACGCTTTGAAACCGGATTAGAAACAAGAAAAGAATAAGGAACCCAAGGGTTGATAACCCCCTGAACCCGATCTTTAGGCTTTACGACACCCTGCTTTATTGATTCCCCAAGTTCTTTGGCAAGAGAAGCCAATAACTTCCTAAAACCTGAGACATCCTTATAAAGAGGTTCTATTCCTTCATTTTTAAGGGGCCGCGTAAAAGCTATTGATTCCGACACAAATTTCGGGAAAAAATATTGCTTTGTTATCCATCCCAAATCCGACATAACCCGCTTTGCATAGGTGGAATATCTGAAATCCGGCTGTAAATCAAGCTGATGGCAATACTCATTGATATAGGGAAGGTACTTTTTTTCAAGTAGTTCATCCCTGTACAAACGCCATTCACCAATAATCCTGTTGATATCTGTTGCATAATGATTTTCTGCTGTATCAGAAAATTCAATAGCCCTAAAGCCAAACAACAGTTCTTCAATGATTCTTACAAGAATTATTGCAAGCTGCATTGGATTATCAGGCGAAATAATATCCATTCCGTCAGGAAACGAAAACAAAGTTTCCATATAGGAATATAAATCAGGCTTTTTTTCTATGGAAAACCAACCTGCTTCGGGAAAAAGTTTGTTTAAATTCCCCAAACCGGTAAAAACAGCTTTTGGAAGTTGCGGCAAGGCAGCTTCTTTTTTTTCCCCGTCATCAGAAGAAGGAATTTCCCCTGCCTTAATCTCCATCTTTTTAGCATTTTCAGCCTTTTCTGTCACTACGGACTTTTTCTCGTCTTCTGATAAACTGGACAATGCTGCATCTTTTTCAGCAGGCGGTTTGACAAAATCCCCTTTTCCCAATACCAGGAAAGCCTTAACCCTGGAAAAATTCTGTGTCATCAGTTCCTGGTAAGTCAATAAAATGGGAGAACATAACCTTAAAAGCAAAGGATACAAACCCCGGAGAACCCGGTCCCGGACAGTCGACCATTCCAAAATCCCGTCTTTTGCTACAAGTCCCGGATTGAATTTAACCTCGAGGCTTTTATTTGTACTCAAAACCTTATATGCCGTCTGAAAGGCGGTGGAAATTGTTGCATCGTTGATATAGTACAATTTCATGGGGATGGTATATATAAGGCGCATTATGGGCTTCATCTGCAGGACAGTAACAAGCCGGGGATTTTTCTGTAACATATTAAGCTCATTAGACAGTGTCTTCAAATCCCAGGATTTAATCAGGTTTAAAACTTCGAATGATATTGGTGAAACCTGTTTTAAAGGCGGTTCTTCTCCGTTAATACTTCTCGGGAGCAGTCTTTTGGCTGAAATAACAAGCTTCTCAATATGGGAACAATATTCAGGAAGAATTTCCATAATAAAAACAGGATTCAACTTTTCTGAGGGTTCACCCCAAAAATTCAACCGGGAAAAGAAAAGCTGGGATGGCGTTTTTATTCTGTACAATGAATGTGCCATCAAGGCATCCATCCCCACCCGGTCTGAATAGGAAACCTTTGGTATACTCGGAGCCATAATATGCACAGGGAGTCCGTCCCCTTTTACTTCGACACTGCGGATGGTTCTTTTTTTTGAACTGTCCCCTGAACCGCCCTCTGACAAACTTACACCGGAAACACCTTTATGTCTTAAAGTTTCATTTTTTACCTGTTCGGGAGTTTTTTCAATTCCAACCTCTCCGCCTAGAATTTCCGCCATTCTAATGGCTTCATCTCTATCCATTGGCCCAAGATTTTCCCTTACTTTTTCCAATTCTCCAGGCGAATAAATTGCCTTTGGTTTTTTATTTTTGTTGTCTGCCATTCAATTCTCCAAAACGAGGGCTACATACGTAACAGTTTTTTTGTTCCGGTTCCAGGGAAAGCCTTCAGATTAAATTTATCCCCCTTGGTTGTTTTTAACAACCCCTCAAACTCCCCAAAAACCGTGTGATAGTCTGTCCGTAGAATAAAAAGACTTAAATTTCTATGAATATCCCCGTCCTTTGCAGGAACAAATACCAAATCAACAAGGCTTTCCGTATCCTGTATAATCCAGTTGCGGGTTATCCCGAAAGGACGGGTTATTTTTACCGGAGGAAGCTGGTAGCTTTTACCATCATAAAAAATACCGCTTTCTACAGTCTGAGGTTCCGAGAAATTCCACTCACCTGCAAAGTAAAAAGACAGGGATTTTCCCTCATAAAAACCAAGCCCGGTAAGAACATGAATCCTTGTCTTTAGAAAATAGTAACCTTTCCTCATATCCATAAAAGCCACTGCCTTTTCAGGTGTAAACAAATGTATGACAGGAGCCTCTCCGTTAACAATTACAGAACCGGAAACCGGACTGAAAATTTTCATGGAAGCCTGAAACATCTTTTTTAAAGACCATCTTCTGCCAAAAGAAACTGCTGCAGCTTCTTTTCTCTGTGTATCCATATAGAAGGAAGCTTTTACATCAGGGCGTACAGCATCCCCTTTGAATTCTAAAAAAGTATCTATTTTATGTTCCCGGAGTTTATAAAAAATCTTTACGATTCTGGAAGGAAACCGTATTAAAACCGAAGAATCGATAAGGGAAACAGGCGAACGGAAAGAAAAAAAAGGCGTGAGTCTCCTATAAGATAATTTCCTGCCGGTAGATTTTTCCCAAAAAATAGATTCCATAAAACAAAAAAGATGCGTACCGAACAAATATGTCTTTGAAATAAAATTCTCATCGGCACAGGTTAATGTAATTGTACTCCTCGCCCTGAATCTGAAAAAAAAACCTGGAACCGGAAAATTTCCAAAAGGTCTTTTGATAAAATTAACATCAAAACAATCAAAAAGACCTTTGTACATTCCTGTACTGTTTTTATCTTTCTCAATGGGATATATCGGTGCCTGGTTAAGTTCTAATCTATACAAAAAGTACCCCTCAATACTATCGATTACACAACTATATAATTATACAATATTTTTTTCAGAGTATAGTAAGTAAAAACAAATAACAATATACCTTCTTTTATTTACGGTTACTTATTGATGTACTTGAATAAAAAAGACTATTAATACATATTTATTCTATGAAAACAGCGAAATTTGCATTGCCTATACTGATTTTATTGAGTCTAACTGCAGGAATTTTTGCCCAGACAACAGAAAAACCTGATGCACTCCTTTTATACCGCAGAGGGAGGGATTTAGAGGCTGTAGGAAGAACCCAGGAAGCCGACCAACTTTATAATCAGTCCATAGAAATTTGCAAACAGGAACTGGTGGCAAACCCCCGGAACCTGGATTCCTACACCGTTATGGTTTGGTCGCTTTTGCGCATAGACGAATATGCACAGGTTGTCAGTTACGGGCAGGAAGCCTTAAAAATAAATGCAAACGATTATAGAATTATAGAAGCCTTGGGAGAAGCCTATTTCTATCTCAATAATTTTTCGGAGTCGTTAAGAATGATGGAAAAATACATTGACTCAATGCCTACCGGAGAAAGAATAAGCATCGCATATTTTTTTGTAGGTGAAATTTACCGTAACCAGAAAAAGTACAACAAGGCAGACATTGCTTATACAGCAGCAACTTATCACGAAAAAAACCTCCCGCTCTGGTGGTTCAGAATGGGACAGGTACGGGAACAGGCCGGTGACAAAGCCGGTGCAAATGCCGCATACCAACAGGCATTAAGGCTAAATCCATCCTACAGAGAAGCCCAGCAGGGAGTGAGCCGGACGAGCTGAGTTAAACACCCGTAGACCTGCCAAATGCTTCTGTAAGAAATTCATCAAATTCTCCGGAAAATCCTTTGAGCTTAAAATTCCGGTTCCGGGTGAAAAGTCTGTTAAAGCAAAGGAAGGAATCTCCGAGAATCCTCCCGAAAATCCCGGGCAGCCGGATTTTCCCCTTAAAAAAGAATACGGAAATAAAAACAGTTCCCTGAAATTCAACCGCCCTTTTTATGCCTTCTCTCAAGGCACCTTCTGTTATTGTCAAAAAACCTGATTTCAAGAGAACCTTTCCAAAAGGAACACAAAGATTGATTCCCACAATAAAAAGCATCGTAACAAAAGGTACTACTACAAAACGCCGGACTCTCCAGAGGAATGACCTTCCCCTAAGTGGAAAAATCAAATTTAAAATCAAAAACAAACCAAAAATCATAAGTTTGGTAATATCCGAACCGGCGCAAACCAGAATAAGGATAAAAAGCAGGCAAAAAACCGCATTTACCATAGAGTAAAAAACTTCTCCTTTAGTCGCATCAGGGGTAATTTCTGACGGGCTGTCCAGATAAAGGCGTCCTTTAAGATCACAAAAAAAGACTGAATCACAAAAAATTTTTTCCGTGATAATGCCAAGAATAAGACCAGTAATTCCGGAAGACAAAAGAAACAACGGAAATACATATTTGATGCCTTCTCCAAACACCATAACTGTACCAAGCAAAGACTGGGTTATACAGGAAAAAAGCGCCCCGGAAAGGCTGATTCCAACAAAAGATATTAAATCCTTTTTTTTAAAAAATCTGTACAAAACGAACATAACCAGCATTGATGAAAAAGTCCCTGTAACAGAAAAAAGAAAAACAAAAGAAAAAAAAGTTCCCCCGTATAATCCCTGTCCTGCTACCTTCAAAAGACCCAACAGAAAAAACTCCTCTGGACTTAGATAAACCAGGGACAAAAGCACCGGAAGATTAGCAATTCCCAGTCTTAAAAAAGGGAGGGGTTTTGGTATTAGGGACTCAATCAAGGAAAGAAAAAAACACATTCCTCCGAAAAAAGAAACAAGAGATACACGGTCTTTTCCTGATTCAAAAACAGAAATCTTCATATCAGTAACTGATTATATCCGGCTCCTTTTCTTTAGAAAATCCATAACCGGAAACATCTTCCCCTGCTTCATCCGGAGAGGGTTTTTCCGTCCCGGAAGAAATTCTGATAAAAACCCTGTTAGGGACACAGGCTATAAACTCTCCGGGAGATTTTATAACACCGGAACTCATGCACAACTTGTTTTGGCAAGGGGAGTCCAAAACCTGTACCCCTGAGGCAGAAACGGCTATTTCGGTCACACCCATGGCTCCTGGAATTTTCACCGTTCTTTCTGAATCCAAGGGGAATACCCACTCCCCATTACCGGAAGAAACAACCACTGTTCCGGTACCGGAAGAGGGAAAAACAAAAACACGGAAAAAAGAAACAAACAGACCCACTGCAAAGAAGACTATGCAGCAATAGTCCAAGGGCTTAAATTTACTTTTGAGAAACAAAACTCAGTTACATCCACAACCGCAATTCCCGGATTCCGGAGAACAACCTGAACCGCAGCCACATCCGCCTCCGGAGCAACCGCACCCGCATTCCTCCCCTGCAAAAGAAGCCAGTTCCGATTCTGTTGCATCCCGGACATCTTTCACAAGAACCTCAAAATGAAGGTCTTTACCTGCCAGAGGATGATTTGCATCCACCGTTATATTGTCCCCGGAAACGGCTATTACAGCAACAATCCCTGGTCCGAATTCGCCTTGAAACTCAAAATTCATTCCTACCTGAATATCCATTCCTTCAGGAAAGTTTTCCCGGGGCAGGTCAAAAACAGCTTCGTTATTGTATTCACCATAGGCCTCTAAGGCAGGAATATCCACTGAAAGTTTGTCACCGGAACATGCCCCTTCCAGACGGTTTTCCAATCCGGGAATAATAAAACCTCTACCATGAAGATACTGCAAAGGTTCTCCCCCTGCCGATGAATCCAGAATCTCACCGTCTTTATCAGTTAAGGTGTAATGAATCGAAACCATTTTGTCTTTTGATATTTTCATAAATCCCCCTTAAAATTCACAGCTACGGAATAAAAATACCATACAAAAAAACCTCTGTAAACATATGAATTCCTAAACCTGAATAATACAATTTAGGAAAGAAATTTATACTTCCTTTATAAAATCTTTCACCCGGATTCAGCAAGAAAAAATCCTTGCGTCTGTCTTTTTTTGTTTAATTCCGGTAAGACAAGCTTATTAAAATCTCTAAAAAAATTGATTTTTGTCCTAAAGAAGAATAATGCTGCACCGATAGATTATATAGACAGTCTCTTTTATTAAAGAATGCTGTCGGTTCTTTCTCGTAGGATGCGTTAAAGGACCCGGAAATATTGAAAGATCGGCAGGGATGCCGCGTCGGATATAGCGGAAAACTGATTCCGTGCCGTCGGAATATGCCAAAGGAGTAGCATTATGATCATCAATCACAACCTTACTGCCATGTTTTCACAGAGATCCTTGGGTGTAACCCAGGCTGCAACTACTAAAAACATGGAAAAACTGTCATCCGGTTTGCGTATTAACCGCGCCGGGGATGATGCTTCCGGACTTGCTGTTTCGGAAAAAATGAGAAGCCAGATTCGTGGTTTAAACCAGGCTGCAACAAATGCCCAGAATGGTATCTCTTTTATCCAGACAACAGAAGGTTACCTTCAGGAGTCTCAGGACATCATTCAGAGAATGCGTGAATTGGCAGTACAGTCTTCCAACGGTATTTACAGTGCGGAAGACCGTATGCAGATTCAGGTTGAAATTTCTCAGTTAGTTGACGAAATTGACCGCATCGCAAGTCATGCACAGTTCAACGGTATGAATCTTCTTACCGGAAGATTTGCAAGAGAAACCGGGGAAAATACCATCACTGGTTCTATGTGGTTCCATATCGGT
Organism: Candidatus Gallitreponema excrementavium; assembly: GCA_017694795.1. Taxonomy (GTDB): domain Bacteria; phylum Spirochaetota; class Spirochaetia; order Treponematales; family Treponemataceae; genus Gallitreponema; species Gallitreponema excrementavium. Next base: position 5,635 of record JADIMM010000092.1, on the reverse strand, counting down.
GCCAATATGGATCAGAGGGAACGCGTCTACATTGGAACAATGACATCAAAAGCTCTTGGTGTCAGAAATATTGGTGATGACTCACTTATTTCTATGTCATCACCTGACGGTGCAAACCGTGCAATCGGGACTTTGGACGAAGCTCTGAAGAAAATCAACAAGCAGAGGGCAGATCTTGGTGCCTACCAGAACAGGCTTGAACATGCCGTTAGAGGAATCAACATTGGAGCAGAAAACCTCCAGGCAGCGGAATCAAGAATCCGTGATGTTGACATGGCAAAGGAAATGGTAGATTACACAAAGAACCAGATTCTTTCCCAGGCTGGTACTGCAATGCTTGCCCAGGCAAATCAGACTACACAGAGTGTTCTGACCCTTCTTCAGTAAAAGTTCTACGTGGAAAGAACAAGGCTGTTCCGGGTTATTCGGGACAGCCTTTCTTTTTTTGGGGAAAATTTCTATTTGCAGCAGATTTTCAAGAAAGATATTTGATTTTTATGTAAATATTTGATATTTTATTGAAGATTTTGCATACTATACATCTACAATGTAGATTTTTAATTATAATATTAATATACTTTAAACAATGGTTTTGAACGATACTGAGAAATTATCCATTTTAAAAACTGAATTTCCAAATCTGAGTTTTGAGGAAGATGCTGATATTGAAAGATATTATCAGTTGAGAAAAGATGGATACCAAAGGGAAGCCCTTAATATTTATAATACTGCTCTCAAACGTAAATTTCCGGACGATGCCACGAGAATAAAGTTGCTGCATTTTTACAGATCCCGTGACCCGGGATTTCCGGTTCTTTTAAGGCAGTGCCTTATATCCATGGCAGATCTTTTTATCGAAAGGCTTACAAAAAATATTGATTTTTTGACAAAGGATTCCGGTAAACTTAATATCAATGATGCTTATTCTGTTATCAAAACCACCGAAAACCTTATATCTTCGTTAAGCCGCAACCGCCACGAAGCCGTAGCTAAGGCAGAAAGATACACCCTCTATGCCAGAATGTTGAAGTATAAAGAATCCCTGATGGAAAAAACAGCATTGCTGATCAGGCAGTATGTAAATGAATCCGTAGACTCCGTGGAAAATTTTAAACAGGAACAAAGCAGGGCAAAAAGAGCTGAAGAAGAAAGAAAAAAAACAGCGGAAACAAAACCCCTGTTTGACCTTTCAAAAATCAATTTTTCCAAAGAGGATATAAAAAAAATCGAGATTCCAGGAAATATAACAAGGGAAGAAGACAAGGTTTTGGCCTATTGCACAAAATACTGGACAAAGGTGAATGATGCAGCTTTTGAAAGAACCATTTTTTTGTACAGCCGAAAGTATAACACAAAGCACTACGAAGTTTTTCAGGAGATAAAATTCGGGAGACTCAATAAAAGAAGGGACGGGGATATTCTTACTAATGTCCTAGGCACAATTACCACAGGCTATTTTTATTCCGTCCAAGGTGATATTTACCTCCAGAATATGTGGCGGAAAATCCGTGAGCAGGCGGGGTTTGTCAATAAACAGGGAACGGAAACAACAGAATCCCCAAAAGTGGAATCCGAACCTGGAAAAACCATGAAAACAAAGGCTGAAAAAACCGGGAAAAACAAAAAAAGGAACCTGAAATCCGGACGAAAAGCCGGGAAAAAGGCAAAATCTTCCTCAAAAACAAGGATTCTGGAAATACAGGATAAAAACAAGAACAGGATGCCGGAAAACAGTATTTTAAACCAGGGCATAATGAAAAAAAATCCAGGAGCAGCAGAGGAATCCGGCACAATCAAATCCGGCAAGGAAAACAAAACTTCTTTTACAAAAGATGAAAGCAGAGCTTCAATAAAAATTCACTCCTATATTCCACAGGACAAAAGAGGCTCCATTGTGTTTACTTCACCAAAAGGGAAAAGACCGGAAGCTTCAATTTCAGAATATATCAAAAATCTGAGCGGAAAGAGTTATGATGTTTACAAAGACCTTTTTATGAGCAGCATTATTCCGTTTATCAGAAAATCAATAGAACGCAATCCTGAAGTCCCCATAAGATTTTTTGGCTCTTCAATTGGAAAGGCAGAAGAAACTGTATACAAATTCCTAACTGAGAATTATGACAACCCGTTTTTGGATTGGAATTCCAGCGAGGAAAAGAAAAAACTTGATAAAATGGGATACCGGATTGATTCCGTCTACAATATAGTCTCCCAGTGGTTTAAATCCCTTTAACATATTTTTGGCGGAAACAGGCCGCCGGCAAAGATATTTTCTTCCCTGTTTTTTACTATCCCGCCCCTGCTTTTGGCACTCTGCCGGCGGCTTTGCAGAACCGGCAAATTAGAAAGAACAGTACTTTTTAATAATTACAGTGCAAAAGCACAGCGGGATTTTTACGCAATACGGCTTTGTTTTGCAAATGCCGGTTTTTTCTGAAAAAGCTTTAACAAAATAATCCGCCCTGCTTACCGGCTGTTTTTCCGGAAACCTCTAAAATCTAATTAAACCGGCTAAAAAGTCGTCCGCCCCCTGAAACTGCGGGAAAGAGTGAGCTTGTCTGCGTATTCCAAATCCCCACCAACGGGCAATCCGGAAGCCAGCCGGGAAACCCTGATTCCCAAAGGTGAAAGAAGCCGTTGGGTATACAGGGCCGTAGTGTCACCTTCTACGGTGGGGTTTGTTGCAATAATAACTTCTTTTACCTCTCCGGACTGGACTTTTTTTAAGAGTCCCGGAAAGCTGAGCTTGTCCGGGCCTATTCCTTCCAAGGGGGCAATTACGCCCCCCAGCACATGGTAAAACCCTGTGTATTCGTGAAAGCTCTCTATTATCTGTATATCCTGGGGCTGCTCTACAACACAAAGGAGACTTTTATCCCGCAATGCATCCGAACAGATTGGACAGGGGTCATTTTCCGTATAACCTCCGCAGACAGAACATTTTTTTATTCTTTCATGGATTTCTGAAATCTGCCTTGCAAGTACCAGAGCCTGGTTGCGGTCATTCTGTAAAATATGCTGGGCTATTCTTGCGGCACTTTTTTTCCCGATTCCTGGCAGTCTCGAAAAACTTTCTGTTAATTCTTCAAGAGGATTCATCGGCCTTAATTTCCCATAAAATCCGACAAATCCATTCCTCCGGTCATGGAAGAAGTTTTTTCCTGGATTGCAGTTTTTATTTTGTCCATTGCATCGTTGTGGGCCGCAACAATCAAATCTTCCAGCATTTTTATATCACGGGGGTCAACGGCAACCGGGTCCAAAGAAACCTTTAACAGTTGGAATTCACCGTTTATTTCAACTTTGACGATTCCTCCTCCAGAAGAACCTTCCGCTTTTATTTCTTTAAGTTCTTCTTTGAATTTCTGGGCCTGTGCCTTTATCTGGTTTAAGTTTTTCAGCATTTCAAAGGGATTCATTTTAACCTCGGTTTTACATGATTTAGAAAAGCCTAATTTGTATCTGCCTTTTCCTGATATACTATGTTGCCCCAAAAGGCTTCTTTTACCATTTCTACGGCAGAATTTTTATTTGAAAACCCTGCATTACTATCCGGTTTAAAACCGGTACCGGGTCCGGCAGAATCAGCTGCAGAAGGAGGAACAACCTCCTCCCGGACCGTTTTTTTATTCAATCCGTTACGCATAAGGGAAAAATAATATTCTTCCGTAAATTCCTTCTCATCAGAATCCGGGACAGATGGATTTTCCCGCTTTTCCAATTCTGTACCGGAAAGATTTCCATTCTGTATTTTTTCTTCTGTTTCTTTTATATCAACTGCTGCTCCGGAAACACCTGACTGTTGTACCAGAATTCCGGAGGTGTCGGCTACGGGGCTATTTTTTTTTTCAAAGGGAGAACTCCCGTTTCCACCGGGAATGCCCTCTCCGTTACTTAGTGTTTCTAAAGAACCAATACCCTTTCCACCTAAAAAGCTCATAGCCTTATCCAAGGCAGCCTTTACTTCCGCAGGAGAAACATAACTTGAAAGCCAGGATAATCTTGAAAAAGTTACCTCAAGCTCGTACCTGGGGCTTAAGGAATATTTTATATTTCTGAATAGTTCCAAAAGAAGGGACAAGGCCCTTTCCAACTGTATGGAAGACCAACTTTCCAAAGCTTTACTGGAATACCGGCTCACCGGATGACCGAGAATGGAATCCTTTGTTATACCGTTTTTAATCAATAAAAGGCTTCTGAAATATTCGGTACAGCCGTTTATAAACTGCTCAATGGAAATTCCGGAGGAAAGAATCCTGTCACAGGTTTCCAAAACCTCTCCAGTTTTGCAATCTGCACAAAGCTCCGCCAGTACGTTTATTGAATCAAGTCCTACTATCCCCAGTTTTTCACGGATTTTTTCGTATGTTATATTACCGCCGGAAAAAGCTGCCACCTGGTCAAAAAGGGTGTAAGCGTCCCTCATACTTCCGGTGGATTCTTTTGCAATCCAAAACAAGGCTTCTTCTTCGGCAGTTATATTCATTTCCTTGCAGGCTGCATCCAAAGATTCTTTGATTTTTTCGATATCCACAAGTTTAAAGTTAAAATGCTGGCACCGGCTTTTTATTGTTGCAGGAACCTTATGCAGCTCTGTTGTGGCAAAAATAAAAATTATGTAGGGCGGAGGTTCCTCGATGGTCTTTAAAAGGGCATTAAAGGCACTGGTGGACAGCATGTGGACTTCGTCAATAATATATATTTTGTATTTTCCGGAATTAGGCGGATATAAAACCTCGTCTTTTATCTGTCTTATATCATTTACACTGGTATTGGAGGCCCCGTCTATTTCTATTACATCAAGGCTTGTTCCTGCCGCAATTTCCTTACAGGAAGAACACACCCCGCAGGGATTAACGGTCGGGCCGTTCTGGCAGTTGAGGGATTTTGCAAGAATTCGGGCTGAACTGGTTTTTCCACATCCCCTGGGCCCTGAAAAAAGGTAGGCATGGGCAATCTGTCCATTTTCTATTGAACTTTTTAAAGTGGAAACGACAAATTCCTGCCCTACCAAGTCCTCAAACCGTCCGGGACGCCTTCTTGTTGCAGTTACTTCATAAGCCATAAAAAAATGATAACATAAAAAATCCGGATAGAAAAGCCATAAAAAACCTTAACTAAATAAATATAACCTTTGCAAAAACATACCGAATACACTATTGAACCTGATTGTTTAAAATATCCGGGAATATTGCTTCTGCTGTAGGCGCAGGGGTGACGGACAACTCGGGGGAAAACCAGTGTAGTCAAACGAGTAAAAAAAATAAGATTTTTTATTTTAGTTGGGAGGCAGGGGGAGCCGGGATTTTATTCCTCTATCAAGATTTTATTGTACTGTCCTGTGGATTTTTTTATATTTCCTTGATTTTTGACAGTACACTTTCTGCTCCCCCTTAAAGTCAATTGTTTTAATTTTTAAGCTCTGTGCAGGTTTTAAGCTCTGTGCATAAAAACGGCAGCCTGTCCCGGAATCCGGTACAAGCCGGATTCTTAAGTTTTGTGCCTTTGCGGTAAGCAGTAAAATATAATTCCCCATAAAAAAGGTTTCCAACCATCTGTTATAATGAAATTGCAACATACCAAAAAACAGGAGGAAAGAAACCTATGGAAACTTTACCACGAAAGGAGAGAAAAG
>JADIMM010000091.1 GCA_017694795.1 Candidatus Gallitreponema excrementavium | reverse complement strand
GGTTTGTCAAAGAAACTGCGTTTTTCTCTGCAAAGGCACAAAAGCTCAAGAATTCTGCAAAGCAGAATTCTTGGATAGTTTGCCGGTTTCCTGTTTTACCAACGCCTTGTGCCAAAACTGCAAAAAGCTACGCTTTTTTTGGCAGTATGTCTTGTGACGCAGAGCTTTGGTTTTCGGGCAAAGGGGAGCGGACAACCCGGGAAACTCTGGTGTGTTTTTTTTCTTGTTAAACCGGCATTCTGATTACCGAATTCAGCGTAAGCTGAATTCGGGGGCTTTGGCTTGAGGGTTTAAGTAAGGAAGGGCTTTTTGGGTGCCAAAGCGGGATTCGGCGGCTTTGGCTCGGGGCTTTTGGTAAGACAGGGCTTTTAATGTGCCAAAGCCAGTCATCCCGACCAACGCTTTTGCCGCCTTTGCAACCTTGGTTTGTCAAAGAAACTGCGTTTTTCTCTGCAAAGACACAAAACTCCAGAATTCGGCTTTCGCCGAATTCTGGGACAGTATGCCGGTTTTCTATGGAGGGATCTTGTATTGGCTTTTGGAAAAGCAAGGCAAACTCTACTTTTTGCAAAGTAGTCAAACAAAAGGGAGAGGCGTTTTGGCATCGAAATACTCATGTCTTGCGCAAACGCCGTGTGCCAAAACTGCAAAAAGCTGCGCTTTTTGCGATAGTTTGCCGGTTTTCGCCTTGGAATGTTTTTCCGCCAATGAAACCGGCGGTCTGGGGCTTTGGCTTGGGGCTTTTGGGAGGTCAAGGCGTTATAGGTGCCAAAGCGTCCCTGGACCCCCTATGCCGTGCTTTGCGGCACAGAGTTTCGTTTTGGCAGCCTTTGCAACCTTGGTTTGTCAAAGAAACTGCGTTTTTCTCTGCAAAGACACAAAAGCTGCAAAAAGCTACGCTTTTTGTGGCAGTATGTCTTGTGACGCAGAGCTTTGGTTTTCGGGCAAAGGGGAGCGGACAACCCGGGAAAAATTCTGTGTCGCTTTTTGTTTTTGTCTTGTCACGGTATTTAAGCCGGGTTGGGAGCGGGGGGAAACTGTGATATATGCCCCTTTTATTTTAGTAATCTGAAAAGGATGGATTTTTTATCCGGATCCCCCAATAATAAATAAAAATACAGCAGCTTTCACCATATAACGAATTCCTTTTATAACTTACTGGAAGAATATTCCGTAAAGTGGTATAAAGGCTATATGATTTTTAAAACTGTATTGGAAGCTGTAGGGCACACACCCTTGATTGAACTTCAGAAGATGACCACTCCTGAAATGGCCAGGATTCTTGTAAAATTCGAAGCCCTTAATGTAGGTGGATCCATAAAAACCCGCACTGCCCTTGCTATGATAGAAGATGGTGAAAGGAAGGGGCTTATAAATAAAGACACTATTATTGTTGAGCCTACCAGCGGGAACCAAGGGATTGGGCTTGCTTTGATTGGGGCTGTTAAGGGGTACAGGACTATTATAATTATGCCTGATTCTGTAAGCGAAGAAAGGCGCAAGCTGGTCAAGCACTATGGTGCAGAGGTTAAGCTTATACATGACTCCGGAGACATCGGGGCCTGTATCAAGGAATGTCTTGATACGGCAATTTATATGGCAAAGAGTGATCCCAGGGTTTTTGTTCCCCAGCAGTTTGAAAATCCTGCAAATCCCCTTGTACAGGAAAATGCCACTGCCCGGGAAATTCTTGATGATGTTGACACAAAGATAGACGGATTTTGTTCCGGGATTGGTACCGGTGGGACTATTTCCGGCATTGGCAGGGCTTTGCGTAAGGCTAACCCGGAAATAACCATTTGGGCTGTTGAGCCCCAGAATGCCGCAATTTTGGCAGGGGGAACTATTGGAACCCACCTGCAGATGGGGATTGGGGACGGCCTTATTCCTGCTAATCTGGACCAGGAAATATACGACGATATTTACATTGTTACTGACAAAGATGCCATAATAACCTCCAGAAACCTTGCCTCAAAAGAAGGTCTTATGTGCGGTATTTCAAGCGGTACAAATGTTGCTGCTGCCCTGGAGCTGGCAAGGATTCTGGGGCCGGGAAAAACAGTCCTTACCGTTCTACCTGATACTGCGGAAAGGTATTTCAGCACACCTCTTTTTGACGGGGAAATGTTTTTGTAATCCTGGCTGTAAAATTCCCTTTTTGTTTTTAAGACCCTTGGGGGCTGCCATGGATTTGGGCTGATTTTGGGGCATTACCAGAAACTTCCGCTTATGTTCCCTGGTGAAACCGTTTAAGCTGTTGTTACGGCCGCTGTTAAAACAGCTTAATCCGCCTCCGGCTGAATCCGGTTTTTCAAAGCCTGTAAACTGTTGTGGAGGGCTTTGTTTCATTGGGTTGCCGGAAATGGTCAGTTTGGGCGCCCTCATTATCATGGGTTGTAGAGGGCTTTGTTTCATTGGGTTGCCGGAAATGGTCAGTTTGGGCGCCCTCATTATCATGGGTTGTGGAGGTCTTTGTTTCATTGGGTTGCCGGAAAGCCCTCCGGGGTAAAGGCTGTGGAGCAGGGCTTTTCTTCTTTTGCTGCCTGTAATCCTTGTGGCCGGTCTGTTTCCCAAAGTCACCGGCTGGAGAAAAGGCTGGATAAAAAACTTTTAAACAAGTGCGGTTTTAGGCATGAAAGACAAAAAATTAATATGGGAGATACTGCAGTTAACAATATGAAAGATGAAAAGGAGCAAGCCGTCTTTTATATCCTGTAAACCCCATAGCTTTTTGAATAAAAGGGGGAAATCCGGAAAACCGGCAACAAATTATGATAAAAAACATACTTTTTGATTTGGACAATACTTTATATTCAGCCCTTTCCCCGATAAATTCCGGGATTACCCGGAGAATGAAAGAGTTTGTCGTAAATTTTCTGAACCTCCCGGAAGAAGAATGCCTGAGACAAAGGGAAGAAGGAATAAAAAAGTACGGTTCCACATTAAACTGGCTCAGAAACGAAAAGAAACTGAAAGATCCGGAAAGTTTTTTCTCCTTTGTCCATCCGGAATCAGAAACCACAGAGCTTATCCCTGATACAAACCTTAAACCATTCCTGCAATCCCTTCCTTATAATAAGGGTATTTTAACAAACAGCCCCCTGGAGCATGCCCTGCGTGTCCTGGATTTTTACGGAATAAGAGACCTTTTTTCCGGAATATATGATTTGAGGATAAATAATTTTAACGGAAAACCCTATCCCGCAGCCTATAAAAGGGCTTTGGAGGGACTCGGATTTGCCGTCTCTGAAACAATATTTATTGATGACTCTCCCAGATACCTGGATGGCTTTACAAAACTGGGGGGAGCCGTCCTCCTCGTAGACGAATTTTCAAAATACAGGGAAACCCCCTACCCAAAAGTAAAAACCATTTATTCCATTCCGGAAATCCTTAAAAACCTGTGAATTTTTCCGGGCTTGAATTTTTTTAAAGGGGAAACACCTGTAAATAATCCGGGCCTGCCGGCAGCCTTTCTTTTCCGGTCTTTGTTTTCAGCCGGGCAGAAAAAAAATCCGGGGCAGGCCGCAGTTTCAGAGGCGGCTTCCCCTGGCTCCAAAGTCCTCGCCCCCGGCAAATCTTATGGCAAACCGAATAAAAAAAGCCCCGGGGCTCCGGGCTTTTCCGCCACCCCTTCGTCCTTTAATACAAACTCCCCGGAATCCGGTGTTTTTCCGCAGAAAAAAAATATCAAAATGATTTGCAATTCCGGAATTAAAATCACAAATAATTCTTTTTTCAACTTTTAACCAAGTCAATTTTGTTATGTTACCTTAGGTAACATATGTTACCTAAGGTAACATAAGAATTAAATTCTTGTTAATAAGTTTTTTTTCAGTACTGATATTGACAATTTTTTTTAATTTTCACACATTTACCTTATGAAGACCTTTCTAACAAAACACAGGATTCTGTGTCTTGCCGGACTCCTCTTGGGAGTTTTTTTTATCGTTCCTGGTTTTTCAGATTCAGGAATTTACAAGTACTCCGGCAAATTTGAAAAAAACAAAGATTTGGATGTGGATGTAGCATCTCTGGTACCGGAGTATTCCTCCGGCAATTATAGCGAGTCGGTTTTGGATATCACATTGGAAGAGGCTGTTGAAATGGCGCTTTCCGAGAGTTCCCAGATTAAAACTGCAAGAATAGACAGTAATTTAAAAACCAGGGCTTACGACACAAGATGGAATGTATTTATACCTTCTGTAACATTTACAGGAAGCGGGATACGTTCTTCTACCGTTACGGATTATACTTCCATGTTTTCTTCTCTCTTACCCTTTCTGCCGCCTTCTCCGGCTCCGACAGAATCCGACCACTGGGCTCTTTCGGCTACACTTTCTGCAAGCCTTAATTTGAATATTGCCCTTATCGAAGGGATTAAAGCTTCCAGAAACAACCTTCACCTGGGGTACATTACCCTTAAGCAGGCCGAAAAACAGGTGGAAAGGGATGTAAAAAAACTTTTTTACTCAATCCTTCTCATGCAGGATAATCTTTCATTGCAGAAAGAGCTTTTGGAAAATTCAAAAAACAGGTACGAGCAGGCAAAAATAAATTACCAGCAGGGCCGTGTTCCGGAACTTACTGTTCTCCAGACCCAGGTTACCTATGAAAACATGAAACCCTCTGTAATGGAATTGGAGCATACTGTAAGGCAACAGCTCCGTTCTTTTGCCCTTGTAATTGGAATGGAAGAAGGGGTTCTTCCCAATCTTGTTGGAGAGATAAAACCGGAATTTGTAGATTTGGACAAAACCGTGCTTGCAAAAAAATATTCGGCTTCATCTTTTGATGTAATAAGTTTGCAGAAAAATATTATGCTCATGGAAAACTCCCTTATGGCTGCAAAATTCCAGATGTATACTCCATCCCTGTCCTTTTCCTATGCCTATACACCTACTATGAGCGATGTTACTGCCCCGTTTTTTGATTCCGAAAGCTGGACTGACAACGGAAGGTTTACGGCTTCCCTGTACTTTGATATAACCGGTTTGCTTCCTTTTTCTTCAACATACCAGAAAATGCTGGATATCCAGGCCAATCTTGACAAATTAAGGTTAAATCTTAATCTTCTGGTACAGAATAATGCTTCCGAGATTATTTCACTTGTTGAAAAACTAGAGAAGTCAAAATCATCAATGGAAGTTTCACAGATGAGTGTGGGACTTGCCCAAAAAGCCTATGACATGACCCTGACGGCTTTCCAAAACGGAACTACGGAGCTTTTGGATTTAAGGGATTCTGAATCCCAGCTTGCCCAAGCAAGGCTGGGACTTGCAAACGAAGGGTTTAACTATATATCCGCACTTTTGGATTTGGAGTATCTTGTAAATGCGGATTTAACAGAAATTACGGAAAACCCCTGATAATCTTTGCAGGTTCCATTTTTGATTTTTTTTGTGAATGCAGGGACCGCTCTGTTCAAGATTCCGGCCTCATTTTGATTTTGTAATGACTTTTATATATATACGGAGAATAGAATGAAAAGAAAATCTGTTTTTTTGCTTTACCTTTTTTGTTTTGGGGTATTTTCCATGGGATTTTTTTCCTGTGCCCAAGAGGAGGTTGTATCAAGTGCCGAGCAGGAGGTTATTTATGCAGTAAATGCCTCCAGGGTGGTTGAGTCAAATCTTGACGACTATCTGCAGTTTGGTGGGGATGTTTCTGCAAAATCCAGTATTGATATAATTCCTGATACCAGCGGAAAACTGGCGAGGCTTCTTGTAGAAGTCGGAGATGTTGTAAAAAAAGACCAGGTTGTGGCAGAGATTGATCCTTCAAGACCCGGAATGACATACAGCTTCAGTCCCGTAAAGGCTCCTGTCAGCGGGACTGTTACTTCGCTTCCTGTTCCTGTAGGAACTACGGTGGCACCTTCCCTGTCTTTAGGAAAGGTAAGCAGTATTTCTGACCTTGAAATTACGATTTCGGTTGCAGAAAGATATATTTCCAGGGTTGCACTGAATCAGAAGGCTTATGTTAATTTTGACGCCTATCCTGGGGAAGTTTTCATGGCAAAGGTAACAAAAGTCAGTCCCGTATTGGATACCCTGACAAGAACAATGAATGTAACCTTGGAATTTGAATCCACTGATAAAAGAATAAAGGCCGGAATGTACGCAAACGTCAAACTGATAACGGAAGAAAAACAGGATGTTTCAGTTATCCCGGTTACAGCTCTTGTTTCCCGTAACGGCGAAGATTTTGTCTATACCGTAAAGGAAAATGAATCCGGAGAAAATTATGTTGAAAAACGCCTGGTCCAGCCGGGGATTAAAGTTGACGGAATTATGGAAATCAAGGGGGGCTTATCCCTTGGGGAAATAGTTGTAACAAAGGGACAAACCCTTTTGAATGAAGGGGATTTGGTAAATGTAGTGTCTCTCCAGGATGGTGAATGATGAATCTTTCCAAAATGGCTGTTTCCAAGCCTACTACCGTTCTTTTGATATTTATAATCCTTACCGCTTTGGGAATTTATTCCACATTCAGTCTTCCGATTGACCTTTTGCCGGATATGGACTTGCCTTATATGGCTATTATGACCACTTATCCCAATGCAGGACCGGAAGAGGTGGAAAGGAGTGTTACCAGGGTAATCGAAAGCTCTGTTTCCAGTGTTACCGGGATTGAGAATATGATTTCTTATTCTTCTTCCGGCTCCAGTACCATACTTCTTGAATTCGGTTTCGGGGTAAACCTGGACGAGGCCAGCAACCAGGCAAGGGACAGGCTGGATATGATAAAGAATTATCTTCCGGAAGAAGCCGAGTCCCCTCTGATTGTAAAGATGGATCCTTCCATGATGCCTATCATGGCTATTGCCATAACTGCAAACCGTACTCCGGAAGAATTAAGGACTATCGCCGAAGACACTATCCAGCCAAGGCTTGAGCAGCTGGAGGGAGTTGCCTCGGCTCCTATTGCAGGAGGCCGTGAAAAGGCAGTAATTGTTGATATTCCCCGTAACCGCCTGGAAGCATATTCCCTGACAATCAGCCAGATTTCCCAGATGATTGGAGTACAGAACATCCAGTCCGGGGGCGGGACAATTTCCGAAGGTGACTTGAACTACACCATAAGCACCTCCGGGGAATACAGCTCAATTGATGATATAAAAAATACCGTTATAGCTTGGAAAACCGAGACCCCAGTTTCGATGACCGGAAGTCCGGCGGTAAGGAAGATTCTTCTCCGGGATATTGCAGATGTTTACGAAGGATACAAACCTGAAACCACCCTTGCCTTTCATAACGGGGAACCCTGTGTCTCGATTTCGATACAAAAGCAGAGTGGTAAAAACTCTGTGGAAACAGCAAGGCGTGTAAATGAAAGAATCGAAAAACTAAATGACGAGCTTCCCTCGGACATAAGAATCGAAACTGTTTTTGACACAACGGACATGATTGAATCTTCCATTAACGAGGTTGTTAATTCTGCGGTTCAGGGAGCAATTCTTGCAGTTATTGTTCTTCTTGTATTCCTTAGGAGTATTAGAAGTACATTGATAATTTCTATTACAATACCTGTTTCCTTGGTTGTAACCTTGGGGCTTATGTATTTTTGCGGATTCACCCTTAATATAATGACCCTTGCAGGTTTGGCCCTTGGGGTTGGTATGTTGGTAGATAACTCCATCGTTGTTTTGGAAAACATTTACAAGTATAGGGAAAACGGGGCAAAGAGCCTTACCGCCTCGGTTTTGGGTGCCCAGGAAATGATTATGGCAATTACTTCCAGTACCCTTACAACAATTTGTGTTTTCTTGCCCTTGATTATGTACAAAAACGAGCTTGGAATTTTGGGACAGGTTTTCCAAGGCCTTGTATTTACGGTAGTGTTCTCCCTTTTGTGCAGTCTCTTGGTTGCAGTTGTTCTTGTTCCTGTTCTTTCTTCAAAGTATTTAAAGCTAAATCCTAAGAACCGTGTAAGAAGTGGTTTCTTGGGAAAGGTAAATAATGCTCTTCAAAACATTTTTGATGGAATGGACAACGGATACGCATATCTTATAGGAAAAATCCTTAACCACAAAAAACTTACTTTGGTATTGCTTCTTGTTCTCTTTGTGGTTTCTATATGTCTTATTCCTGTTATAGGCTTTGTTTATATGCCTTCTCAGGCCGAAAACACCGTTTCTCTTAGCATTACAACCCCGGTTGGAACCCGTCTGGAAGTTACCCAGGAAGTAGTTTCTAGATTTGAAGCTATTGCAAAGCAGGAAGTAAAGGGAATCGAATCTCTTTTGGCAACTGTTGGTTCTTCTTCTTCGATGATGAGTTCCGATTCTGAAAATTCCGGGCAAATTCAGATTACTCTGGAAGATTTTAAAGCCGGAAACGACACAGCAGAGGAAATAAAGGAAAAATTCAGAAAGCATTTTGATGATTTTCCCGGTGTTACCTTTGCCTTCAGCTCAACCGGCGCCGGTCTCGGTGGAGGGGGAATCACTATTTCCGTCAAGTCCGAAGACCTGGAGCTTTGCCGCAATACTGCAAATAGTATAAAGGCGGCTCTTGAGGAGAAGGGGAAGGATTATGTAACCGAAGTCCAGGTAGATTATACGGAAGGGCTTCCTCAGGTGGATATAGTTATAGACAGGCAGAAGTTATATGACTACGGGCTTAATATTTATACTGTAAGTTCCGAGATAAAGGGGTGTATGAACGGTCTTACTGCTAGCCGTTACAGATCCGGTGGAAATGAAATAGATATTGTTGTCCAGTTGGCAGAGGGAGACAGGGAGAAAATTTCGGATTTGAGCACGATTTTTGTTACAAATTCTGCAGGAAAAAGGATTCCCCTTGCAAGCTTTGCTTCATGGCAGGAGGGATATTCCCCTGTATCCATTAAGAGGGAAAACCAGTCCAGAATCGTAAATGTAACTGCTACTGCAAAACTCGGTGTTTCCCTTGGAAAGGTTCAAAGCGAAATCGAGAGAATCGTGAGGGAGTCCATTCCCACGGATGAAAATGTTGTTATAGAGTATTCCGGGGACTATGAAGAATTCATGGAGGGAATTTCAAAATTCCTTGTCATAATTTTTATGGCAATTATTTTAGTTTTTGCTGTAATGGCAAGCCAGTTTGAGTCTTTCTTGGATCCATTTATCGTTATTTTTACAATTCCTCTTTCTGTTATTGGTGTTGTTTTAATAAACCTCTTGATGGGTACAACGCTGAATATGATAACAGCAGTTGGGCTTTTGGTTCTTGTTGGTGTTATCGTAAACAATGGTATTGTTCTTGTAGATTATACCAACCTTCTTAGAAAGAGAGGATATGGCCTTAGGGAGGCCTGTATCGAAGCAGGTCGAAGCCGCCTAAGACCTGTTTTGATGACAACCTTAACAACCATTTTGGGTTTGGTTCCTATGACATTCTTCCCTGGAGAAGGCGGAGAAATGTCTCAGCCCATTGGACAGACAATTTTGGGAGGTCTTTCTTTCGGAACTCTTATGACCCTCTTCCTAATGCCTGTTCTTTATTACATTTTTAATAACTACAGGGATAAGAGGTCGGCAAAAAAAGCAGAGAAAAAAAGGCTTAGTTTGGAAAAGATTAAAGCAGAAGGTGGTGCCGTATAATGAAAAGGGTAGAAATAATAATTAATTACGCTTTGGAAACTGACCTCCTTGAGGCTTTTAAAGAAAAGGGCGTTGGAACAAAGTATACCGCAGTTTCCAATGCAACTGGCCGGGGTGAGTCGGATCCTAAAATGGGAGATGCAATCTGGCCTCAGGTAAACTCGGTTTTTATGCTGGTTTGTGATGACCGGGAATTTGAAATCCTCAAACAGGTTGTTTCCGATTTGAGAAAAATTTACCCCAAAGATGGGATAGCAATGTTCTTTTCGGACTGTGAGGTTTTTTAGGGGAATTTCTTTTATAAGATAGTGTGATAAGGGCATATCCGGAATATTCTAACCTTGCGTGGGATTCAGGATATGCTTTTTTTTACGGCATACACCTGGCAATATTGTACCAAGGTTCAGGTTGTGCCTTTTGTTATCCAAAAAGCACAGTCCTTTATTTCCCCCTTGTTTTGCCTTATTGTTGTTTTAGGACTGTTTTCCCTTGCGGTTTGTAACCGTTTACCCTAAAAACTGAAAAACATGGAAAAAACCTTCCGGAATCACAAAGGGGTCATTCTGTCAGATGAATATGAAAACGGCTCGTTGACAGAAGTTACAGTAATATTTAAGGGGATTATTTAATTTTTCATAAAAAAACACCCTGTAACCGGTTACAAGTTTCCGGAAAGGGTGTTTTGCAAACTAATGAATGGGCCCACCTGGACTTGAACCAGGGACCAATGGATTATGAGTCCACTGCTCTAACCAACTGAGCTATAGGCCCGGATGTATACCAAAGGCAAGTATGAGTTTAGCAAAAAACAATGGTATGGTCAATCACCCGAAAGAAAATAACCTTGTTTTCGGTCTGTAAAACTTTAAGACCGGAAAATACCTGTAGCTGTGGTCATAACAGATTAAAGTTCCAACATAACTGTAAATGGCCCGTCATTAATCAGGGAAACCTTCATATCCGCACCGAAAATCCCTTTTTGAATATTGCCGAATTCTTCAGTGCAGCATTTAAGAAACATTTCGTAAAGGTTCTTGGCAAAATCACCTTTTGCGGCATTTTCAAATCCTGGACGGTTTCCCCTTGTAGTGTCCGCGTAAAGGGTAAACTGGGATATTACCAGAATTTCCCCGTTTACTTCTTTGGAAGAAAGGTTTGTTTTTCCTTCCTGGTCTTCAAAAATCCTAAGCTTCCTTATTTTTGAAGCCAGCTTCCGGCACTTGTCTTCGTTATCATCTTTTGTAAAACCGACAAAACAAAGAATTCCCTTTTTTATTTTCCCCTTGACTTCACCGTCAACCTTGACCTGGGCTTCCAATACCCTTTGAACCAAAACCCGCATTTTTTCTTTTTTTCTCCATCATTATAGAAATAGTTTTAAAATCAATAAATAATAAAGTACATCAAAATTAAAGGTACAAGGAATACAAGATTTAAGACGGTAAAAACAAGAAGATAATTGTCTTTGGAAATTTCCCGGTTTTCTTCCCTGTAATTTTTGTAGATTTTATAAGAAATCAGGCTTGCAAGGGATGCAACAAGGGTTCCCAAGCCACCTATGTTTACTCCAAGGAGGACTTGAACTTTGTCCCGGCTGAAAGGTTCCAGCAGCAAGGCTGCCGGAACATTGCTTATTATCTGGCTTGTCAAGACCGAAGTCCAAAAACCCTGTTTTTCCATCATTTTTTCAAGAAATGAGCGGATAAAATCAATCCTGCTGATATTTCCTGTAAAGATAAAAAAACTGCAAAAAGTAAGGAGAAGCATAAAATCTATTTTAGTTATGTTTTTGGGGCATAAAATCAGTGTTGCAAGAAGGCTTAAAATTGCCGGGATATAAGCCGGTATAAGCCCCAAAACCGAGCAAACTGCCACAATAAAAACAACGACAAAAACCGTGGTAATTGATTTGTAATTAGAGGAAAAACCGGTTCCTTTTCCAGTTGTTCCATTCCCGGAATTCTCCAGAGGCGTTTTTTTTACCAGAAAACTTAATCCTATCAGCATTAAAAGTGACATGCAGCCGAAAGGCAGGATTATTTTTGAAAATTCCGGCAGTGTCAGGTTCATCTTTGTAAAAAGGTACAGATTTTGTGGGTTTCCAAAGGGGGTAAGCATACTGCCTAGGTTTGCTGCAATGGTTTGTAAAATTATTACCAGTGGAATTATTTTTTTACCTTGGGTATCGCGGGAAAGTAAAATGAGTCCAAAGGGAACAAAGGTAATCAGGGCTACATCATTTGTAATGAGCATACTGGAAAAAAAACACAAAAGAATGAGAAGAAGGCTCAATAGTCTTAAATTTCCTGCCTTCCGGCAGATTTTTCCTCCCCAGATGTTAAAAGCCCCTGATTCCTGAAGGGCTTTGGATACCAGCATTAGTGAAAAAAGAATAAGAATAACTTCGTAGTTTATATATCCCAGGTATTCCTTTGAAGGAGGTATAAAAAAGCAGGAGATTATTGCTGCCAAAGTTCCTGCACAAAATACAATTTCTTTTTTTACAAAAGTTCTGAAAGTGTTTAGATTCATTCCGCAAATAGCCCTTTTCAGTCATTTTATATTTTTAAATATTAAAAAACAATATATACTGGTTTTATGAAGGTTTTATTGATAAATGGGAGTCCCCACAAGGACGGGTGTACAATGAGAGCTTTGGAAGAAGTTGCCTCAGAACTTAATAAAAATTCTGTAGAAACAGAATTTTTCCATATCGGAACAAAGCCTGTTGCCGGGTGTATAGCCTGTGGTAATTGCAGAAAAACAGGTTCCTGTATTTTTTCTGATGACGGTGTTAATCACTGTAACAGGATTATGAAGGATTGCCAGGGATTGATTATCGGAGCCCCGGTTCATTATGCTTCGCCGGCCGGAGCTGCAACGGCTTTTTTTGACAGGTTGTTTTATTCCGGCAGCAGTTTTGCCTTTAAACCCGGTGCTGCCGTGGTTTCTGCCAGAAGGGCCGGTACTACAGCTTCCCTTGATATGTTGAATAAGTATTTTCTTATTTCGCAAATGCCTTTGGTTTCTTCCTGTTATTGGAATATGGTACATGGTTCCAATAAGTCCGATGTTGAAAAGGACGAAGAAGGTCTGCAAACAATGAGGCAGCTTGGCAGAAATATGGCTTGGATGCTTAAACTTATCAAAGCGGGACTTGATTCAGGAATATCCCTCCCTGAGGTTGAAGATAAAATCCGTACAAACTTTATCCGCTAAATGGTTATTAAGTTTTGCAGCTTTTTGCTTTTGTGCCTTTCCAGAAAAAACGCTGTTCCTTTGACAAACCAAGGTTGCAAAGGCTGCCAAAACCCCGAATCAGAAAGCTGGTTTCATAAGCAAAAAAAACACTACAATGAAAACCTGCATACTGGCTCAAAAAGCAAAGCTCTGTGCCACAAAAGCACGGCATAGGGGGTCCAGGGGGACTCCCC
>JADIMM010000090.1 GCA_017694795.1 Candidatus Gallitreponema excrementavium | reverse complement strand
AAGGAAGAGCCCAGCTTGCCGTAACCGCAATTCCCTCCAAGTCCACCCAAAGCATTGATTCCGGAATTTCCGGCATTGACCGTCTGGTAGAGCTTGAAAGCGTTTCCGTAAAAAAAAGCCCTCTGGTTCTGGTCAGTTCCCCCAATAAATTCCAGAACAAAAAATATACAACCCCGGAAGAAACTATTTCTTCCCTTCCCCTGATACTTCCAAAAGCCGGACTTGCAAGAAAGCGCTTTGACTACTGGTGCAAAAACCGTAATATAAGCCCAAACATTCTTGCGGAAACAGCCGGAAACGAAGCCATAATTGCCCTTGCAAGGCTTGGTCTCGGACTGGGACTGGTACCAAAAATAGTTCTCGAAAACGGCCCCTTTTCCGAAGGGGTTGTCCAATACAGTACCTTTTCCCAACTGGAAGAATACAACATAGGGTTCATCTTTAACCCGAAACCCTCCGGTACTGAAGGGGCAAAAAAACTGCAAAAGGCAATTATACAAATTCTAAAGGACAACTACTCATAATTTATGTTTTGTGGTATACCTCAATTATGAATGAATTTAATAAAACATCTTCCGGTACTTATACCCCGGTAAAAATAAAAAACTGTTTTGTCTCTTCTGATTCATATCCTCCGGTAAAGCTTCTTTCAGGAATTTCCTGGGAGCTTAAACCCGGCCATAATTGGCTTATAACCGGCCCGAACGGAAAAGGCAAGGAAGTTTTCATCCAGGCCCTTACAGGTGAAAAGAAGTTTTCTTTTGACTCCTCTGGAGAAAAAGGAGAATACAAAAACGACTTTGCCGAAAACACTCTTTGCGTTTCCCTGGAAATGGCAGCCCGGCTAATTAAAGAAGAACGGGACCGGGACGAAAGCGATTATATCGAAGGTGGAATTGACCACGGAAGAACCGCAAGAAAATTCATCTCGGAAATCTTTGAAAAAAAACACTACACCAGGGAACAGATGGAACGGCAGGCTCAAAGGCTTGAAACATTTCCCGAAGTAAAACTCTGCGGCATCGAAAAAATCCTTGACCGTGGTATAAAATATCTTTCCACAGGGGAAATACGCCGCACCCTTTTATGCAAGGCCCTGCTAAGCGACAGCAAAATCCTTGTTTTAAGTAATCCCTTTGACGGCCTGGACGCCGAATCAAAGAGAATTCTTTCGGAATTTTTTTCTTCCATATCCATAACTTCCGCAAATCCGGAACAAACCCAAACCCCGGACAATAAAAGCGAAGAAAAACTGGCCCGTTTTCCCATAATAATTCTTGCAATGGACAACTGCCGTGAAATCCCGGATTCTGTAACAGATATTTTGGAATTTGATGATTTTCAAATTACATTTTCCGGCTCCCGGGATGATTTTATTTCATTTACAAAAGCCAGGGAAGAAAAAAACAAATTCCAAAAAGAACAGGAAATGACCGGATTTTTAAATTCCCTCAAAGAACTGCAGGATGAAAATTTTGTTCTGTTTTCTTTGGATAAAAATATTCCCCTGGTCGAGATGAATAACGTTAATGTGGGCTGGGATGGTAAAAAGGTTCTACAGGACTTTAATTGGAAACTTTTTCCGGGACAGCATACCCTTATACGGGGGCCGAACGGTTCGGGAAAAACGACCCTCCTGGAGCTCATAACCGGTGACAATATGCAGGTTTTTTCCAATGATGTAAAACTGTTTGGAAAAAAACGTGGTTCAGGGGAAACAATCTGGGAGATTAAGGCAAAGCTGGGCATAGTTTCCTACAGGCTCCATCTTGAATACAGAATGGTTGGGGGAACAGACCTGGAAGCCGTACTTCTTTCCGGGTTTCATGACTCAATCGGACTTTATGAAAAAAGGTCTCCGGTGGAACAACTTGTAGCAAAAAAATGGCTTGCCTTGGGAGGATTCCAAACCCGTGAAAAAGAAAGTTTTTCTTCCCTTTCTTATGGGGAACAAAGAGCCCTGCTCATTTTAAGGGCTGCGGTAAAATGTCCCCCCCTTTTAATTTTGGACGAACCATGCCACGGGCTTGACGATTCCTACCGGGATAAAATTTTAAACCTCATCCAAAAAATTGCCTCGACAGGAACAACCACTCTGCTTCATGTTACCCATGATCCTGCAGAAGCCCTGCCCATTGAAAAACACATCCTGGAACTTTGCCCCGGAAATACCCCCATGTACAGGCACATTGAAATATAAACTTTCCGTGTAAATACCGTAAAGGGTTGAATCTTCTGTGGAAAACCTGTGGAATATAAAAAAGGGGACTTTATGCAAATAAACCGGCATTGCAAACTCCGGAATCCTGATAATGGTAAAATCGTAAAACCCACGGGGATTTGGTTTCACCCGCGGGTTTTAAACAATGCTGGAGCATATCGGACTCGAACCGACCACCTATTGATTGCGAACCAATCGCTCTACCAGATGAGCTAATGCCCCATTTTTAATTAAATCAGACTGACGCCCTACAACAACAATTCTTACCAGATTTTTTTGCTTTATACAAGGCTTTGTCTGCTTCCCCTATAACTTTTTCCTCCGTGTCTCCAAAATCCGGATAAGTTGCTGCTCCAATGGAAACAGTTATCTTATTTTCTGCAAGAAAGTTTTTTTCTCTTACAAACTTACAAAGCCTGTTTCCCAAAAGCTCTGCCCCTTCAATATCTGTTTCCGGTAAAATAACAAGAAATTCTTCCCCACCGTAACGGCAAAGAACATCTTCGTTTCTTATTCCTTCCCTTATTGTCTGTGCCGTAATCTGCAAAACCCTGTCTCCAAACAAATGTCCGTAAATATCGTTGAATTTTTTAAAATCATCTATATCGATTATCAAAACCGAAAATTTTTTTTCATACCTGTCACAGCGGTTTTTTTCTTTTTTGAGACTTACATCCATGTACCGCCTGTTGAATACACCGGTTAGTCCGTCCACCATGGCAAGCTTTTCGGTCTGTTTAAAAATATGGACTTCTACCAAAAGGGGGGAATCAAATATCCTGTTTTCGTTGGTAAAATAATCCACTAACGCAAGAGTTATTCCCACCGGGCGTTCAAGCTTTTTTGATAATTCCTCACTGTTTAAAACTATGTGCTTCCAATGTTCGATGGCTTCTTCTTCAGAAAAAACGGCATGAACATAGTTCCTCAAAAGAAATGAAAAAAGATTTTCCCCGTCTTTATTTTCAATAAAGGCCTGAAGGATTTTTCCCTCATCAACAGAATTATCCTTTTTTAATAATTCTTCTACTTTTTCTTTTAAAACTTCTATGTCTTCTTTTTCACTCACTTTTTTACCTTCCAACCTCTTATTTTAAAATTTTCTTTTTATATAAAAAGTATAAAACAACTTCATAAGCAATTCCAAGTACAATCATTAAAAAACACAAAATCTGTCCGGTAGAAATATTCCCGAAAGATTCAAATAACTCTGTAGAAGGATTTTGGGTTACGGCAATCCTGTATCCAATATCTGCATCTGGGGCACGGAGATATTCTATAAAAAATCTAACTGTTCCATACCCGATTGTATAAAGCCCTATCAGAAATCCGTCAAAAGGCTTTCTCTTCCTGAAAATAAACCAGAGCAAAAGCCAAAGTATAAGCCCCTCAAAAAGTGCTTCATACAGCTGGCTGGGATGCCTTGGTAAATTCACCAGAATCTGCCCTTCCGGTACATTCATTCCGATTTTTTCCATTACCTCCTGAACCCAAGGTAAGGAAATCGAAAATTTTTCCGCTTGCGGAAAAACCATTCCCAATGGATTGGTAGTAACCCGTCCGTAAAGCTCACCGTTCAAAAAATTCCCAAGTCTGCCAAATCCATATCCCAATGGAATTGCAACGGCAAGGGCATCCCCCCATTTAAAGAAATTTTTCTTATGCTTTATACACCACAAAAGAACTCCGAGAACACCTCCGATAAACCCCCCGTGATAAGACATTCCCTGTAATCCGGTCCATCTCATATTTTCATCAAAAGGCCAGAAAATCAGCCATGGAGCCCTCCAATATTTTCCTGTAGGTTCATAAACCAAGGTGGAAAAAATCCTGGCTCCCAAAATCAGGCCTACAATTCCCCACCAAAAAAAACCGTAAATATCATCATCCGAAACTTTTTCCCCTAACAGGCCTTCTTTTGCTTGTCTCCTGAATAAAATAAAGGCAACGGCAAAGGCAACAAGATACATAAGCCCGTACCACCGCAAAATTCCAAAACCCGGAATTATCTCGGGATGAATCCAGGAAGGATAATTTAAATATAAGAACACTTTTTCCTCCTACAGAAAAATCAAAGGGGTTCCCAAACAATATGTCCCGTAGACATATCAAAAAGGAACTGCCCGCAATTTTTTTCTTCTTTTACTTCGTAAATCCTGTTATGGCTTTCAATAACCACACCGGGGAAAACTGTATTTTTTACAACCACGGAAGAAATAACATGCTGTTCATATTTTTCCCGCAAAGTAAACAGGGCCAGTGATTTATTTTCTATTTCCTTCATGGTACGGACCTTGCTGCTTCTGAGATCATTTATTTCTTCTTCCGAAAATTCCCCGTTTTTTAAAACATCAAGTTTATTATTTATGTTTACAAGCTGAAACTTTAATTTTTCCAATTCTTTTTCCGTAACTTCAATCTTATCCTGTATAAGGTAATTCTGCCCGAAATGAATTTCTGTTGCCGTCTTTTTGGATGAACCTAAATCAAAAAATTTTCCACCCTTAGATGCCCTTACCATACCACCGGAAAAAATACCCTGATCAATACCTACAATCAATCTGCCGTTGGTTTTTACATTACACCTTGTGCATTTTCCCTTTACAATAATATCACTGCCGGCAAACAAACTGGCTTGGTCGGCATTTTCAACTTGGATATTTTCGTTTGCCCTCAAAACACCTTTTCCACCACCGATTACATTCCCCAAGACATAAATTGATTTTTCCGTGGAAATTAAACAGGATTCAACATTGCCTTTTACCGCAATATTTCCCCCTGCAAAAACAATCATTCCAGGGCGGACACTTCCACACACTTTTAACGAACCAATAAACTTGATATGCCCGGTCTTTTCATCAACATCCCCTGTAATGATTTTTTCATTCCTTATAAAAATCTTTCCGTTTGTGTAAATTATTTCACCGTTTTTCTTTGCCTTTAAAATGAATACCCCGTCAACTGACGATTCTTCCCTAAAAACAGAATCATCGTAATCTATCTGGAAAATTGATTCAGCCTTGTCGTTCTTAAGCTCATTACCAAAGACATCTTTCCCTTGAATTGATTCATTCTCGGCCAGTTTTTTAACAACAGCAATAATACCACCGGCTTTAATAAGACCGGAAGCTTTTTGACCTTTCGGGGTTACCTTCCAGTCAATTACCAGGGAACCAGGAGCAACAGAATGCTTCCCGGCTGCCAGAACCAGTGAAACAGGAAGCCCCCTTTCGTTTGCTCCGTTCACTGCCTTTTCAATAACTGCTTCCTTAATCCCAAAAATAACTTTTTTGTCATTAAGCCTTTTTATAACTTCTTCTTTTGTAAGTTGAATTCCAGGACCTTGGGATTTTTTCAATACACCGTTTACAGTCATTTTATCAGCAGAAATCTCAATACCTATGAAACAATTTTGAAAATTCAAAACCCTACCGAAAAATTTTTCATCAGTTAAATCTGCAATAAAAAGCCCGGACCTAGTTGCCTTAATTCCGTCTTCTGAAATATCCAGGCTAGAGTCTATTTCAAAAATAAGGTCGTTACCGGGGATTCCTTCCAATACATTGCCAAAAACATCTCTCCCCGATATTCCTGCATCCCTTTCTTTCCAGACTGCAAGGATTTCTTCCTGGGTTACATAACTCATATATTTTATTGAATCAAGGTTGAATTCTTCATCTCCGGATAAAGCAGAACGGACTTCCTCTTCTTTCAATTTTTCCCTTACTCTCTCTTCTTCCTCTTTGTCAAGCCATTCAATCTGAAAATCAGGTACCCTCCGTTCGCCCCGTGAAGGCGGAATCCCCTTACACAAAAGATAATTTTCCAAAATCAGGTCTTTGCCATTATAGAAAGTAAGGATGTCTGTCTTTATTTTTTCCCGGTCAATGTTTACCAATTTTTCTCTGTTTATTGCTTCTGCAATTTCTTTAAGTGTTATCCTGTTTTCTCCGCCAACAGCCTTTTTTATTGTCAGGTAAGCTTCGGTTTTATCGGAATTATAAGTTATTTTAATATTTCCTTCATTTGCCTTTGTTAAACATAAAAAATGCTCTATTCCGGGTTTTTTGCCGGCATCTTCCAAAAAAATGCTCAGTGTCTCCATGGGAACTAATTCCATTCCCGGCTTTAACATTTCTTTTGCTTTTTCGTAGATAACTATATCCTGGATTTCCGGAAAAACTGAATTACCCCTGTCATATTCAAGATCCAAAGAATTATCAGAAGAATTGATTTTTATCTGGAAATAAGGTTTGGAAAAAGGTATTACTTCAGCCCAGTTGGAACCGCATCTCATGATTCCCGTTTTTTTGCAAATAACTTTATTACCTGTTCTTTCCAGGCCGGTACCAAGATAAAATTTTGTATTTTCGATTTGTTTTGGAGGAACGGTTTTCCCGGCCAGGTTTTTTCCTGGTTTTCCGGGTTTGTACGGAACAAAAATTCCAACCTCCGTATTTTTAAAAAAGTATGCTTTTTTATATATCCTTTGGTCTACCTCAACACTTACTTCACGGGTAACTACATCATATTCATTCACCGTCTCTTTCTTTTTAAAAATTCCGCCGGATTTTTCCGGCACTTCTTTTTTGATTTTTTTTGTTTCCGTATAGCTTATTACAGCATTCCCTGCTTCATGGATTTTTTCATTTACATAAGGAAGAATATCACTGGGAATATTTAAATCCCCCCAGTCAACTGTCTCCGGTTTGGGTTGTTCCGGTTCAAAACCTTCTGCAAGAAAAACAGCACCCTTTTCAGTCAGGTGGGAAACTTTGCTAAGGGCAGTATTTATGTTGTCCAGGGAAAGGGGAAGAAGTTTTTTTTCTGCAAAAACCTTGTTTATTTCCTCCGGGGTGATTAAATCTGTTTCCTGGTCACCAGGTGAAAAAATGAGTTCAGCTTTTATGTCATCTTCCGAGAAAACCAGTTCAACTGTTCCCTTGATTTTTTTCCCCATATCAGAATTTAAACCCCTTTTCCATAGCAGAGATTAACTTCTTTTTTAAGAGCTGGTTTTCTTTTTTTAAAGTGGAAATCTCGTACTGCTGGCTTTTTACGGTTTCAATTAAATCACTTGTGGAAAAAGCTCCGCTCCCTACCAGTTCCTCCAAGGAAGAAATTTTAGTCTCATAATCATTTACTGCCTCCAAATCCGCATTATAAAAAGTCTCATCTGAAAAATCAGGATCCCCTCCAAAGGTCTCGGTTTCCGAAAGAAGAATCTTGTCGGCTATCCTGAAAATAGCCTGGGAAATTACGGACTGGGGTTTATACTTAACGACAGGCAGCCTGGAAGAAAGAGCTACATCCTGAACACTGTCCCGGTAAACTACACCAAGATGTTCCAGCTCAAGATTCAAATATTCCTTACAGGAACGCTTTATCTTTAATGCCCTTTCCGAATCTTTTGGAGTATCTATCATGTTCATAATCAATCTGGGATGAAACTTTGACATTTTTTCTTTAAAGACAGCAGCACTTTCAGGATCTATCTTTTCTATTGATTCCAGCAGATTCGGAATATACAGTTTTTGGAGTCTGTTTACATCTTTCTTTAAATCATTGAGGTAATTAAAAGCCCCCGAGTTTTTCTTGATGGAACTATTAAGTAATCTGAAAACTGTATTTTTTAAAAATAAATAAGCATTCAAAGTGGCAGTTACAGCCGGTGAAGAAATAACTATTCCCTGTGGGGAGAGAAGAAAAAAATCAAGGATGGATAAATGTGTTCCTGCCCCCAAATCCAAAATCAGATAATCCGCATCCAGTTTCAAAAGCTTTTTACAAAGAGAAGCCTTTTGTGCAGCACGCAAAGAGGACATTCCAGGAATCTCCATATCTCCGGGAATAAAACTAAGATTATTGTAATCGGTAGGCAAAATTATAGAATCAAAGGATTCTGCCCCGGATAAAAATGCCCCTAGCCCCTTTGTCCTGACTCCCTGGTAGCCCAAAACAAGGTGAAGATTAGATGCCCCTAAATCCAAATCAGCTAGTACAACTTTCTTTCCCGCCCCGCTGATTGCTACTGCCAAATTTGCAGCCAAAAGACTTTTTCCTACACCACCTTTTCCACTGGCAACTGGTATAACCTGCATAATTCCTCGTAATCCTGTAAATTTTACAGATACATTGTACCCTATTTTTTCATAATCTACACTATTTATTTAAGATTTTTCTCCAAAAACTTTAAATCAGGATTTAATATAAATCTTTTAAAACCGCATATTAGAGTTGACAATTTCGCTTATAATAATAAGATTATAAACATGAAGCGTTTTTTTATTTTTTCCAGAACAATATTTTTTGTTTTATTTTTGTCTTTACCGCTAAACGTTTTTTCACAGCAACTAGAAATAACCGAAAACGACCAGCTTTACCTGCAATTAATCAACAATGTATTTATTTTTGTTGAAAACAATTATGTAGACCAAGTGGATTCCAAAGTTTTATATGAAGGAGCCCTGAAAGGGATGTTGGAAGCCTTGGAAGATCCATACAGTACATATCTTGACAGCGACATGATGACTTCCATGTCGGATACTACCGAAGGAACCTTTGGCGGCGTGGGACTGACTATATCAAAACGCTATGTATCAACTCCGGACGAACCTGCCTATGTTGAGGTAGTTTCCCCAATAGAAGATACTCCTGGCTGGAAAGCCGGTATTCTTCCCGGGGATAAACTTACAAAGATAAACGGGATAAGTACACCGGACATAACAATGGAAGAAGTTTTGGAAATGCTCAGGGGGGAAATCGGCAAACCGGTGGAAGTTACTGTTCTCCGGGGAAATTCCCTGGAATTTACAACTACCCTGATTAGAGATTTAATCGAAGTTCCTACTGTCAAATACGGAATGATGGAAAATCAGATAGGTTACCTGAGAATAATTAACTTTACTCCTCTTACGGCGGACAAAACCCAGGAAGCATTGGATAATCTTTTTAAACAAAATGCCAAAGGACTAATAATAGATTTAAGGAATAATCCTGGAGGGGTTATTTCCAGCGTCGTAAATGTGGCGGACAAGTTTATTGATTCAGGCATAATCGTTTCCACAAAGTCCAGAATTTCTTACGAAAACCAGAGTTTTTCCGCAACAAGGAGAAAAACAACCGTACCGAAAGATATACCCGTAGTTGTCCTCATAAACCAGGGGTCCGCTTCTGCCTCGGAAATTCTTGCAGGAGCCTTAAAAGATCACAAAAGGGCACTTTTAGTAGGTGAAAAAACCTACGGAAAAGGCTCTGTCCAGCAGGTTCTTAAATTGTCCGAAACAGACGGGTTAAAACTTACAATCGCAAAGTATTACACCCCCAGCGATGCAAATATTGATAAAACTGGGATTTATCCCGATGTAGAGGTTAAATTCCCTGAATTTACTGAAGAAGAAGAAAAAATTCTTACAGAACTGCTTTCATCGTCGGAAATCAAAAATCTGGTAGAAAGCAAAAAACCGGTAACAGATGAGAAGGTAGAAGAAATAGTAACAGAGCTGGAGAAAAAATACCCTGTAAACCGACGGTACCTGAAAAAACTGGTAAACAACGAGCGTTATATTACAGAAACTGCACCTCTTTACGATTTGGATTATGATATCCAGCTTAAAGAAGCCCTGAGAATAATAACAACAGAACCTGTCCAAAAATTAATTGACCAGTCTGTTTCAGTCAAAGAGCATCAGGAAAAATATGAGGCAATTAATCCTTGACCGGAACATCAGTTTAGGTGAAATAATTCCCGTAGAGGGAAAACAATATCATTATCTCTCAAGGGTTCTCCGCCTTAAACCGGGAACCATAATCGGAGTTTCCGGGAAAGACGGAATTTCAGGCCAATGCCTTATAACAGAGGTTAATCCGGTTTTGCAGACTCTTTTTTTAAAATGCCTTTCTTTGAAAGAAACTGACACGGCTTTGGAAATTACAGGGAAAACAGTTCCCATAAATCTTTTCATATGGATGGTAAAATCCCACAAAATGGAACAGATAATCCGCCAGGCTACAGAAACAGGCGTAAAAAATATTTTTCCTGTAATTGGAGATTATACCCAAAAACAGGACACCCAATTTAAAGCCGAAAGATGGAGCAAAATCATACTTGAAGCCCGGCAGCAATCCGGCTCAGATATTCAAACTGAAATTTTTCCCCCGGAAAGTTTTATACAGGCAATGAAAGTTTGCAGTACAAACTATACTGATAACTATCTTTCTATTTTTTTCTATGAAAATAATCTAGATAACGGGAGTTTACACAGCTGCCTTTCTTCTGATATAAAAGGTATAAATATTGCAATAGGTCCGGCGGGTGGATTTTCCCCAAAAGAAGCCGAAAACCTTCAAAATTCTGGATTCAAGCCGGTTCATTTTAATACAAATATTCTGAGAACAGAAACGGCAGTAATATATGCTCTCGGAGCAGTACAGACTATAATTTCGGAGAAAGAAAAATGGAAAACACGATAGAAAAACCATTAAAACAAAGGATTTTTTTACTTAAAATACCTATTGATGTTATTTCTCCTGAAAACCTTGAAGCAGAGATTATGAATATCTTGTCCTCTGAAGAACCTAAACAGATTGTGTTGCTTTCGCTTTGGGACTTTTTGAGGGGAAGACGGAACGGGGAATACAGAAACCTTCTAAAAAGTGCTTCCCTTGTTATTCCGACTTCAAAAAGCCTTATCAGGGGAGCTGTTTTTTTGGGAAAACCAAAACCATACAGATACAACCCCTTTT
Source organism: Candidatus Gallitreponema excrementavium (assembly GCA_017694795.1). GTDB lineage: Bacteria > Spirochaetota > Spirochaetia > Treponematales > Treponemataceae > Gallitreponema > Gallitreponema excrementavium. Next base: position 21,559 of record JADIMM010000090.1, on the reverse strand, counting down.
CTTTTATTATTAAAGTTTTGGGAATTCTGGAAAAATACAACAAGTCTGTTTACTTTTTTGGCACAAGAAAGCAAAGTCTTTTAACAGCGGAAAATAATGTAAAAAAAACATTTCCCAGAATCCGTTCCGTAGGCAGATTTACAGGATTTTATCCTAAATCCATAGAAAATGATATTATCCTAGGTATTCAAAAATCAGCACCCTCTTTTGTTTTGGTTTCTGACGGAGTACCCGGAGGGGAAAAATGGATATACAAACACCGGAGACAATTTACAAAAAGTATTTTTCTTTGGTCAAGTTCCATTCTTGATATTTTCGCCGAGAGAAAAAAAAGGATTTCAGACTCTTTATTTGACAAAGGACTTGAGGTTTTACCACAAATTTTAAAAAATCCATTAAAAATTTTCTTTATTTTTCGATACTTATGGTATAATATTCTCCTAGTCGTTTACCGGATTTTCAGACTGGGATAAATAAACAAAAAAATCCGGATTATTTAATAATGTTGAGAGTCATTTTTATTAATTCAAATCCGGAGAGAAATTTTCTGGTAAAAAGACTTTTTCCCCAAAACTGGAAAGTCAGATATACGGCTGGAGTGTCTGACTCTATAGGCTGGCTTAGAAAAGAAGATTTTGATTGTGTTCTTTGTGATTTTTACAGGGAAGAAAAATCAAATACTTTTTTCTTTGAGATTTTAAATAATACCAATATTCCTGTTTTTATCTGGCCTACAAAGAAAATTTCCCAAAATGAATTTAAAATTTTAAAAACAGAATTGCGTAATTGTTATTTTTTCAATAATTCTGATACTTTCGAAACAGTTAAGACTGAAATAATTTCACACACTTTTGAAAATGAAAAAAAACACTGTTTTTTTGACAACCTTATCTCAATCAGTCCTGCAATGGAAGAACTGAAAAAACGTATTGTAAAATATGCCGGAAATGATTTCCCCGTTTTGATTTATGGAGAAAGCGGAACCGGAAAAGAGCTGGTTGCCAGGGCTGTTCATAACCTGTCTTCAAGGGGAGATAATATTTTTACTGCTGTAAACATGTCATCTATCCCGGAACAACTGGCAGAAAGTGAGTTTTTCGGCGTAATAAAAGGAGCCTACACGGATGCCTGCCAAAGGAAAGGTCTTTTTTGTTCCAGTACCGGTGGCAGTATTTTTCTTGATGAAATTGAAACAACCCCAATTTATTTACAGGCCAAACTTCTCAGAGCTATAGAAACAAAACAAGTAACTCCCTTAGGTCAGGATACCCCGGTTAATTTTGACACCAGAATTATATGTGCATCAAACATAAATCTTAGAGAATTGATAAGTAAAAAAGCCTTTAGAAGCGATTTTTATTACAGAATTTGTGTACTTACTTTAGAAATACCCCCTTTAAGGGAACGAAAAGAAGACATTGTGCCGATTCTTGAATACTTTACAAAAGATGTGGAAACTTATATTTCAAAAAATGCTTTGGATAAAATTCTTAACTATCACTGGCCGGGGAATGTAAGGGAATTAAAAAACTGTATCGAAAGGGCTGTAGCCATTTCCAACAATAATGTAATACATCCCGAAGACATTATTTTTGTTTAAATTATTGGTTTTTTGAGGCACGTAGATACAATCCTTCGATTTTGTTGAATATTTTCTTTATATAATCATTTTCACCTTTTGAAAGAGCTGCCCTTGCCAAAACAGAAGAAAAAAACAAACTCATATCATGGTCATCAGTTATCTTAAAAAAACCCATAGTTTTCAATGCCTTTGTCATGGTGGATACAGTTTTTTCTGTCTCATCAATGGAAACAGGCTCATATCCGTACTTTCTTTCCGGTTTATGCGTAAAAAGGACATAAGCTATTATTTGCACAGCATGAGAAAGATTGAGAGATGGAAACCCGTCCCAGGAAGGAATATTTACACAACAGGAACAGGCTTCCAATTCTGCATCCGTTAATCCGGTTCTTTCATTTCCAAAAACAACAGCAATTTTACCCTTATTGTCCTTACCTGCAAAGTCTGCAAATTCCTCAGGTGTCATAGCCCAGTTTTTTCTCTTTTTTCCCTTTCTTCTTGTTGTTCCGGCACAAATACAGCAATCAGAAACAGCCTCCTTTAAAGTACCATAAAAAGAAGCATCTTCCCAGACACTTTTTCCGTGAATTGCAAGCCTCAGAACACTTTCCTCGTCATAATCTTCTTTTCTTCCTACAATTCTCAGTGTTTTTATACCCATGTTCAGCATTGCCCTGCAGGCTGATCCAATATTTCTGGGTTCTTCCGGATTGCATAAAACTATAATTACATTATCCAACATATTCCACCACCAGGTTTTTAAAACAGTATTTTAAACAACAAAAAGAGTATATAGAGTTTGACAATTTTAATAAAGATTATTAAAATTAACAGACAGGATACTGGAATTTTTTTAATTTTAATTTCTATTATCTTTTTTAACAAACAATTTTAGAGGGTTTTGATGACAAACGATAATATTGTTCCCGGCTTTGATGATGAAAATGACGAAAGTCTTAAAATTCGCTTGGAAAAGATAAGTGATATTGATAACTGCCTTCTTCTATACCTTAACGGATATATCGACACATACAATTCTAGTTTTTTTCAGAAAAGAGTTCAAAAAGCCGTAGAAGCAGGATACACAAAGCTGCTGTTTAATTGCAACAGTTTAAACTATGTTTCTTCTACAGGAATAGGTTCTTTTACTGCTTTTTTAAAGACTGTCAAACCAAAGGGTGGAGATTTGGTTCTTTTGCAGATTCAGCCCAAGGTTTTTGAAGTTTTCCAGCTCCTTGGTTTTTCACAATTTTTTACTATTGAAGAAAACCTGGAAAGTGCCTTGGAATATTTCAAAAAAAAGAACACAAAGGATGTAACGGCTGTTTTTCCAAAGATTTTTGAGTGTCCGATATGTTCAAAAAGACTTAAAGCCTCTAAATCAGGAAGATTCCGTTGTTCGGAATGTAAAACAATTCTTGCCATAGATAATAACGGGCAGGTATTTCTAGGATAAACTTTGGAAAAAGAGAAAGTCTATGTGATTACTTACGACGCTCTTTTTGAATACCAGGTTGCTGTTGAGTCAAAAAAACAACAGCAACCTGTTTTATTTTTACGGGATTTGCCAAAAAGTGTAAATCCATATGATTTGATTTTGATACCTGCAGAGTTGTTTCTGGAGAATTTTCCTTTTCAAGGTGCAGAAAGGTCTATTGTTTACGGTAATCCTATGTTTATAAAACAATGTTTTACATTGGGAGCAGCTGATTATATATCAACACCGGTGAATTACCAGGAACTATTCTGCAGAATTCAAAAATCAAAGCTGATTAATAATTACACCCCTTTTTTTGCAGGAAATATCCAGTCTCATGTTTTCAATTTTAAAACCTGCTCAATTCACCTTTCAAATGAAGAAGAAATTATTTTTCGTACCCTCATCAGCTTTTACGGTAAAACTGTAAGCCGGAAACTTCTTCAAATTGCACTTATAAAAAATAAAAATAAATTATCCCCGCTGGATTTTGATATAATCAAGTCCATTAAATCCCGTAATATTGATATGCGGATTTCAAAATTAAGAAAAAAACTGGATATTTTAAAGAAATTTGAGTATTATCCTGAAATAATTTCTGAATACGGGGAAGGATACTTTTTGACTTTAATTTTCCGTCATTAATAACAACATAAATTTTTAAATGAATACATCGTCCTATGGAGAAATCCTTATTAAGTTAATTATCTTAAATTATAAAAATATCTTGTGTTTGATTATTCGTCATGTTATTCTTTTATTGTGCGGAAATCACTTTTAGTATTTTTTTTATCATTGATAATATTATTTTTAATATGTCTGGGAATCAGCTTTTTCAGTATTTTTTTCTCTGTGAATACGACCTTTATCCCCGGGGTAAGCAGCTATTTGCCGGATTTTTCTGCTTTTTTTGAAAGTTTTATTAAATATCTTCCCTTGAGTTTTCTGTTTTTCTTTCCTGTTTTTTATATTCTTGCAAGCATATATCATCCTCCATTCACCGGTATTATGGTACCACTTTTGACAATTACGTCACTTTTTTTTGCACTTATAATTCCGTTTTCTTTCATTTTTAAAACCGAAACTGGGGAAAACTACAATAAAAATACTTTAAATCCCATTGATTATGAATTTTCTAGAGTTGTTAAAACTGATGACGTAATGGTATTTTGGAATAAAATTGAAAATAATACATTGGAAAATGTTATTATCGTAACACCGGAAACCGAGCCGCCCTTAAAAAAATTTGACAACTTAACAATCGAAGATTTATCCCCATATGGCTTAACCCTTGCAGACTTCAGATTGTCAAATGATTCAAGTTTTAACCGGGAAAAAATGATTTTTTTTGATAAAATCCAGAGAAATTTTTTTAATAAAATTATTACATTAACTGACAATCTCCGTGTTTCTTTTACAAAAGGTTTTTTTTCATACATATTGATTTCAATAGGTTACTTTCTCATACTTTCCGGATTGTGGCCCTTTGCATTTTTTTCTTCCTGGAAATTACTGGATTTTCTTTTTGTTATTTTTGGATTTATTTCTTCGATTTACCTTTTAAATCTGATTTACAGCGAAAGTTTTATAAATTATCTTTCATCAAAAATTCCTGTAATAAAAATACCTGAACTCTACTCTCTTATCTTTTCAGTTTTAATTTTTATTGTATTACAGATATTTGGTTTTTTTGTAATTCTTACCCATAGAAATAGAAAGGGGGAGAAACAAGATGAAAACTAAATCGCTTTTTTTCCCGTTACTTGCAATCAGCCTTGTTTTTTCAATAATTGTTATTTTTGTTGTTTCATTATTTATCCCATGCCCGGAAAATCTTTTTCCAGGATTTAAAACAGGTTACCAGCTAAGAAACTTTTTGATTCTTTCTTTTGAATATTTTTTTCCTGTATATATCGCATCTGCCGTTTTTTCTTATTCCTGTACGATAAGAAAAGATTTTGAGGCTTCTGAAAGACCTCATAATTTCTTTTTCCGTTTTTTTAAATCTACGATGATTTTGAGCCTGACAGTCTTTGCCATTTTCATTCTAATGCAGGAACTGCTTTTGCCTGAGCTATATACAGCCCAGAATAGAGCTGTTTCAAAATCTTTAAACCAAAATTCTTTGACTATTCTTGCCAAACAAAATATTACCCTTAAAAATTACGGAAAAGCCGGTACATACATTGATAAAGCCTTGGAACTGGATCCAAAAAATCCCGAATTATTGGAACTAAAAGAACTTTGTTATGTAAATAACAATGAAAATATAGATAGTTTTCCGGCAAATTTTGAATTATCGGAAGAAATTCCCGCACAAGAATCCACGCCTGAAACATTAAATCCCATCACTAAAGATGAAAATATTACTGTCGAAAAGGCAATTGAAACTGCTGAATACGAACTGCAAAACAAAAACTGGTTTAATGCACACTACTATGCAACTCTGGCCGTTCAGCTCGCTAACGACAGAAATGCAGATAAGGATAAAGCCCTGCGGCTGGCTTCCTACGCCTGGAATATGATAGATAAACTTTCAACAACATCCGATCAGGAAAGAGAATATAGTTTATTCAAAGCAAAATATACGGGTTACAATCTTTATCAACAAGGTTCTTACATAGAATCTTACTATCATTTTCTTGATTTAAGTACTAAATATCCTAAAGATCCGGATATTATTTTTTTCCTTGCACTTTCAAAGCAAAAAGTCCAGGAATTCACTTTTTTTATTGATGAAGTCTCCGATTACGAGTTTTTTGAAAGTCATACTGATAAACTATTGAAAATTCCCTGCCTGGATGGCGGATATTGTATTGTATTTTTCAGAGGTCTTTCTATTCTCAATGACAGAAATCTTAATAATCTCTTTTTCCGCGATTTTTATTTATTAAAATACAAAGATGAAAATCTTGAATATTCTGTATATACACCATACTCAAAAATGATTTTAGAAGTGGACAGTAATACACAAAAGACTTATCCCGTTTTATTACTTAACAGCATAGATAAAAAAAATAAAGACATTAGTTTTAAGGCTGTTTTTTCAGGAAATATTACTTCCCAGCTAAAATCAGTATTATCTGATTTATTTTCTGTGCAGGATTTTTATACGGCTTTAGATTCCAGCTATGGCGTAGAAACCTTGAGTTTACCCCAATCAATGGAACTTCTTTCAAGATTTAATGACTTTGCACAACCCAGGGAAATTTTATTATCAAATATTATATTTAGAATTTCCTACCCCTTATTGTTTTTGGTTTTGTGCATGTTTGCTCCTGTTTTCGGGTTTAAACTATCCAAACCATTAACCCGGAAATTCCAATTTTACTGGATTCTTTTTATTCCGTTCATATTTTTTTCAATTAGTTTTTTGATTTTAAATTTCGATATGTTCCTGACACATTTGATTTTTTATGTAGTATGCCATAGCTCATTTTATTTTTCCTTACTGATTCCGTCTTTTCTTATTATATTATTTATAATTTTCTCCCTTATTCTCGGCTCACAAAGGATTTCTGGAAATGAAGAACTCTGAAAGAATGACAAATATAGAAATTAAACTGTCTTACCTTGAAGATTTTGTCTCAAAATTACAGGATTATATTTTAGGACAAAACAAAATTATTAACAGGTTGGAAAAGGAAAATCTTTTCCTTAAAGAAAAAATCCGGGAATTGATTGATAACGAAGATATACCCAACCGCAAACCACCCCACTATTAATCTTGACACGGGGTTTTAATTCTTATTAAATTGTCTTTATAAAATACAAATCAGGAGTTTTTTATGGAAGATAAGGTAAAGAAAATTATCGAAGAAATCAGACCTCAGTTACAAAACGATGGAGGTGACATAGAGCTTGTTTCTGTAGATGTAGCTACCGGAAAAGTTAATGTAAGACTTAAGGGGGCCTGTGGTTCTTGTCCGATGGCAACAATGACCCTTAAAATGGGAGTGGAAGCTGCTTTAAAGGAACAAATTCCAGAAGTTACCGAAGTTGTACAGGTCGTTTAGGTAATTTTTTGCTTACGGTTTACAAAGGCAGATACAGTCATTTAAAAAAGCAAAAACAATGAAACTGTGTCTGCCATTTTAATCAAAAAGTAAAGTTTTTTTAAATAATCATTATAGCTATTTATAAAAGCTTTTTTGTAAAAATATAAAAGGGCTTCTCAGGATAACAAGTCATCCGGATCAAGCCCTTTTAATTTAAAAATATAAACCAAAGTAAAATTAAAGAATTTCCAACGTAAACACCAGGAAAGAATTAGCAGGTATTACATTTTCTATTGAGTTATTACCATATCCTAATTCAGGCGGAATAATAATCTGTCTTACTTCTCCTTTTTTCATCTGAATCAAAGTCTTATCAAACCCTGGGATAAGTCTTCCAATTCCTGCCTCAACTTCCATAGGAGCTCCCCTTACCTTTGAGTCATCAAAAACCCTTCCATCCAATAATGCGCCCTGATAATGTAATTTTACTAAGTCTCCTCTTTTTACAGCAGCACCTTTTCCATCGGTTATTATTTTGTAATACACACCGTTCTTATCCAGCTGGACATCAGGAAATTTTTCAGCAATTGTAGCAAGATCAGCTTCCCGTTTGGCTTTTAAAGCCTCCTCTTTTTCAGCCTTAACTTCTGCCAGTAAAGAATCAAAAAGCTCTTGGGTTGCCTTAAACTTTTTGGCTTCATCCCCGATTCTGATAATTTTAACGTCAATTATTCTATCACCCTGCTTTATGGAATCCACAACATTCTGGCCTTCTATAACCTTTCCAAAAACAGTATGTTTTCCGTCCAACCATTCTGTTTTTACATGGGTAATAAAAAACTGGCTCCCATTGGTATCAGGTCCGGAATTAGCCATAGAAAGAACTCCGGGACCATCATGCCTAAGCCCTTCTACAAACTCATCAGGAAAACTGTATCCCGGACCTCCTGTCCCGTTTCCAAGTGGATCTCCTCCCTGAATCATGAAATCCTCGATTACCCTGTGAAATGTAAGGTTATTATAAAACGGCTTTTTTAAAGATGCATTTAAGGTTCCTTCTGCCAAACCTACAAAATTACATACCGTAAGTGGTGTATCCTTATAGTACAACTCCAAAAGTATACTCCCCTTGTCTGTGTCCATTTGAGCATACAATCCATCAGGTAAATTTTTAATTATTTCTTTCATTTTCTTTTCCCCTTCACTATTTGAATCACTGCAACCTGATAAAGGTAAAGCAAAAAGCATACTGCTAAACATCAATAAAATTACTGTTTTAATAAGTCTTTTCATTTTTTTCTCCTACTCAGTCAGTATATTTTTTTAAATTATCCATAAACCAAACAAAGAAAGCATCTGCCCTGTTGGTAAATGAAGAATTTATCATATTTTCCATTCCAGGAATAACAAATAAATCCAAACCTATTACTCCGTAAGCAAGAAGATAATCCCCTAAATCCGTAACAATCAAAGAAATCCTCATATTCTCAGGTTCAACAATTTTTATTAATCCAAAGTGCATCTTATCAATGTTATTGGCATAAAATCCCGTAGCATTTCCATCTTCCATGTAAAGAAATCTGTAGAGGTTTTTGCCCAGCATGTTATCTTCCATCAGAGCGTAAATCTCAAGCTCTCCGGTTAAATCTCCTACAGGATCGGGAAGTACAACTTTTTTATTATTTTTCTCGGTAACATAACTTTCTTTGTATAGTTCCTTGAATTTATTGCTGGTTTCTGAATAGTATTGTATTCCTTTAAGAGTCGACAAAGATCTTAATATTTTTCCAACTTCCTTAACAGAGACTTCTTTTGCAGATTCAGGTTTTTTATATAAATATAAAGACTCTACCAAAAAAACGGACTGAATTTTACTTACGAATTCCGAAGCTTTTCTCCCCAGCATATTATCCGGATAACAAGTCAGTATTGGATTTTGGCTTTTATACATTGTCTTTCTGGCTTTTCCTGTTTCCAAAAGATCAGAAATTACATCTTCAGGAAGCAGTTCTTCAAGCTGTTCCTGAATTTCAACTCTGTCTTCTTCTGCAACAGCCCCTAAATTAAGCATCTTGTAGTATTCAGAATCTTCGTATTTTACTTTTGAAAATACCACCGAAAAAGAGAAAAACAAAACACCGAATAAAATAACCCTTTTCAACATGAAATCTAAACCTTTTTACAGTGATTTTGTTACACTAACGCAATCCTTTATAAAACACTCTGACCTGTTTATAAAGACCTTCTCCTTCACTTTTAGTATCAACATCATTTATGTCGTTAAGTGTTGTATGGATAAGCCTTCTTTCAAAGGGATTCATGGGTTCCAGAAGAATGGAACCTTTTGACATTCTTACCCTGTCAGCCGTACTGTATGCAAGTCTTACCAATGATTCCTCACGCCTGATTCTGTAATTTTCAGAATCCAGGATGACCCTTATGTCTTCATGTCCCAAACGTCCTACATAAACATTTGCCAAAAGCTGAAGTGCATCAAGGTTTTTTCCCTTTCGCCCGATAAGTATCGATGAGCTGTCTGAAACTAACCTCAGACCCAGTTTTCTAGAATCTTTATACATAATCTCCACGGTAGCTTCGTATCCCATTTTCCGGATAACCGTAGTAATAAATTCTACCAATTTTGATTCATATTCAGAATCCGGCTCAATTTTTTCCTGCACAACTTCTTTTTTCGTTTCTTCATACTGATTTTCTTTACCTGCAGAATCATCTGTATGAACCCTGATTTTCACGTAACCCTTTTTAAAAAAAGAACTTTTCTGTGAATCAAGAATTTCCACATCAAATTGATCTTTCTTTAATCCCAATTCTTCCGAAGCCTTCTCTATGGCTTCTTTTTCTGTCTTACCTTCAAATTCGTATATCATTTTCGCTCCCTCAGCGTATAAGATTTCTATTTTTTCTTTTTTTCAGTTTTCTTTACTTCTGTACTTTTTTTATTTTTTACATAAGAATTTATTATCTTTTGCTGAACCATTTGTAAAAGGTTTGATACAGTCCAATATAAAAGCAATCCGGAAGGTGCATTATAGAATATAAAAAAGAAAATCAAAGGCATTCCATACATCATAAACTTTACAGAACCCGAAGTTTGCGACGATGTAGGACCTTGCGTCACCTTACCGAAAATTAGTTGTGAAATCAGATAAATAACAGGTAAAATTCTAATGTCACTTAAATAAAATCCAAAAATACTTATCGGTTTTGCCAAGGTATAAACACTGTCACCAACGGATAAATCATCTATCCACCCTGGAATAAAACCTGCCCCTCTTAAATCAAAATGATTGTTAAACAGGTTAAACATAGCAATAAGTATAGGCAGCTGAATCAATAAAGGCAGACATCCCGACATAGGATTTACACCAGATTTTTGGTATAAAGTCATCATTTCCTGATTCAGCTTTTCAGGATTATTTTTATATTTATTCTGCAACTCCTGAATTGCAGGCTGAAGCGTCTGCATTTTTAGAGTTGACTCCGAACTCTTTTTGGTTAAAGGGAAAAACAGGATTTTAACCAGAATTGTAGTTAAGATTATGGCTACTCCCCAATTTTTACCTGTAAAAGACCAGAAAAATGTCATTATCCACTTTATAATTGTTTCCAACCATCCCCAAAATCTGCTTCCTTCGATAACTTCGTCAATTCTGATGGAATTTAATCCATAGGGATTATCATCGCTTTTATTATAAGTATTAAGGATTTTCTCAACTTTTGGACCCACATAAAATCTGTAAACATCTGTGGTATTTTCGCTTGAAAAAGCCTCCCTGGTAAGATACATCTTAGACTGGGGTTCTCCATAAGCGTTTTTCATTGTTGAATATGTTACACGGGAAAAAGGCGACTTTGGCACTGAAATTATAGTAAAATACTTACCTGCAACAGCCTGCCAGGACATTATATCTGTTTTGGTTTCTGTTTTCCCCTGGTTAAGATTTGTCTTTTTTCTTTTTCCGTTTATATATGAATAAAACCTTCTGTACTCGTATGTATCCCTGACAGAATACTCAGGACCAATTCCTGGAGAAGTTACAATAGTGTATGCAGAATTGTCAATATTAATTCCGTTTATACCGTCCCCGCTGATTGACACTGTCAGTTCAAACATATAATCGTCGGGTTTAAAATCATATTTTTTTCCAAAAGCAAAATGGCTTTCAGTTCCATCGTCATTCTTTACTGTAAAATTTCTGAAAAATCCTATGGAGTAATCATTAAAGACCTTTACATTCATCGGAACATCAATAAGCTCACCTTTCTCATCACCAAAAAATATTGAAAAAGCCCTTTCTTCAGCTGTAACTGAATCTGCCATTTCAACATAACTTAATCCACTTGTTTTATCCTGATGTTCAAGAAGCTTCATGGAGATTATATCCCCACCACGGTTTGTAAAGGTTACCTCAAATTTATTTGTCTTAACTGTATATTCTTCTTCTTCGATATCCTGATTTTCTTCGTCAGAAACTATTATTAACTCAGGAACAACTGCTTCCGCTTTTCCAATGACTTCAGGGGATTCAGAAGTCTTTGACGTATCAACACTACCAGAAGCATAATTCCCCTTAGGTGAAATAAAATACTGTACTGCAACACCTGCAATAACAACAACTATTGAAAGAATAATAGCCAATATTGTATTTTTATTCATAAAAAACTCCTATCTATCAGGGAACAGGGTCATATCCGCCTTTATTAAGAGGATGACACCTAAGAATTCGTTTTACAGCCATCAAAAATCCTTTATAGGGACCATATTTCTTGATTGCCTCCAAGGCATAGGCAGAACAAGTAGGATAAAATCTACAGGAAGAAGGAAAAAGAGGAGAAATAAAGAGCTGATAAAATCTTATGCCGGATAATAAAATCACGGAAAATATTTTTTTCAATTTTTTATCAAAATTCCAGCTTTGGAAAATAAAGATTCAATCTGATTTTTCCTATGCAAAAAAGTGTCATTACCCGGGTAAACAAGAAGGGAAAAATCAAAACCTTGATTTAAATCATTTTGAATCAGCCGGTAACACTCGCGGCTTAACCTTTTACTCCTGTTACGTTCTACAGCCGTACCATACTTACGGGACAACGTAAAAACAACCCGGTTAAATTCCAATCCATTGCTACGGAGAAACAACCTTGCCCCGTAACAACTAAAACACTCACCTTCCCTAAATAATTTTGAAATTTCAAAAGATTCAGTTATCCTTTTATCTTTAGAAAAACCGAATCCCATTTTTAGTAAGGCTTCTTCTCGTCAGATACAGTAAGCTTATAACGGCCTTTGGCTCTTCTCCTTTTAAGAACCAATCTTCCTCCACGTGTTTTCATTCTGGCACGGAATCCGAATTTTCTGTTTCTTTTTACTTTACTGGGCTGATATGTTCTTTTCATGAACAATACTCCTTATTTTAAGGGAAAAAATTTCCTCAAAGATTTTAAATTTCGTAAAACAGCATTACTTTGGTGGTTTAGTATAAATTTATATACAACTTTGGTCAACTATTCAAAACCAAAACATTATTATTTCCCAACAAATATATTCAAATCCTTTATGTTAAGCTCAGGAAATCTCTTATTTATTCTGCCTACTATGTTTTTCTTTTCAAACAGGATACACTGTATCCAACCTGGATGTTCTACCTCAATTACAAGTACTCCATTTTTAATTTCTTTTATCTTGCTATGGGACGAAATCTTTATTCCAGCTATTTTTTCCCAGGTATTTTCAATTTTTTGTTCCTTTTCGTAATCAGAGTAATCTAAAGTGTCCATAAACTGATTTAAAATATCCTTTAACGGGATTATTCTACTCATTTTTACTCCACATTCCTTCGCTTATAAAATAAACCTTAGTTTCGTCAGTTTTATATTCATCATAAGGTTCCTGGGGAAGAAAAGTACAAATAAGCTGGTCATATTCAGGCAGCATACCTATAAACTTTTTTCTCTTATCTATATCAAGTTCCAAAAGAACATCATCCATAAGCAGGACAGGTTTGATATAAGTTTTTTTATAATAAAAATTTGCCTGGGAAACCCTTAAAAGAAGTGCCAGAATTCTTCTTTGGCCAGTAGAAGAAGAAGGCACAAACTGGATATTTTTCCTGAAAAACTTTATTTTATCCCTGTGGATTCCAGACATAGTCGTTTTCATAAAATAATCACTATCCCTTTTGCTTTTCAGCTCTTCAATTACACTGTCAAAATCGTTATTTTTCCATGAAGGTTCATATTTTAATCTTACTCCGTCAATTCCGGATATTTCTTCGTAAACAGCAGAGAAAATTGTATTAAATTCATCAATGCACTCTTTTCGCTTATGCTGAATTTCAATACCTGATAATACAAGCTGTATATCAAGAGTATCCAACACAGAATTCCTGCTTAAATTCTGCTCTTTTAAAATTAAATTTCTTGTTTTGAGTATTTTTTTATACTTTCTGATTTCGCCAATATATGAATCCTGATACATTGAAAGGGTTTGGTCCAGAAACCATCTTTTTCTTTCAGGACTGCCAATTACAAAATCCAAATCTTCATGGCAAAAAAGAACACAAGGAATAGTATTTATAAGCTCTTTTCTGTCTTTTATAACTTTACCGTTTTTTTTTATGGTTTTTTCCCTTTCACGGTATATTATGTTAATATCATTTTCGATACCGGAATCATTTATAAAAATGGACTTTATGCCAAATGAATCCTTTCCGAAACAAATCATTTCAGAATCAATGTTTGTTCTGAAAGAATTACCGTAAGAACTTAAGTACAAAGTTTCAAGAATATTACTTTTTCCCTGTCCGTTTATTCCTACAAAATAGACCTCTTTCCCCAAGAGGTCTATTTCTGAATCGTTAAGATTCCTGAATCCGTAAAAACTTACCGATTTAAAAGGCATTATTACTGTTTAATCCTTTTGCATCGGCATCATAACATGAAAGTAATCAGAAGCCGGTTCAGGTGATAGAATCATCGCTTTCATTCCATCTGAAAAACTTATTTTTACCCTCTCCTCTGTCATAAACTTGAGGGGCTCTTCCAAATGTTTGGAATTTACTGCAATAACATTAGGTTCTCCTTCGTAATAACAGGGAATTTCCTCTTTTGCCCCACCTACATCCTTTGTTTCTGACTGAACAATAAGATTTCCCGGATTTACTTCAAGAAAAATCCTTCTTGATTTCTGCTCTACAAGGAGTGAAACCCTCTTTAAAGCCTCATACAAATCATTTTTATCAACCTGGAACGAATATTCATTATTTTCCGGTATTACTTTTTCGTAGTTTGGATATTGTCCTTCGATTAGGAGTGAAGATAGTTTGTACATACCGAATTTAAAATAAATGCTTTTTTCATTAATACCTATTGAAATAGGCCCTTCATCCGTAGTTCTTTTTACAATAAGGTTAAGAATCTTAGGGTGAATTATAGAGCTTTTAAAATCTGGAATAGGAGTTTCCATATCTTTTTTTATGTATGCAAGCCTTCTACCGTCTGTTCCGACCATTACAAGGGAATTTTCTTTCTTCTCTAATAAAACTCCATTAAGAAAATACTTTGTTTCATCATCAGATACAGCAAAAGAAGTCTCAGTTATCATTTGCCGGAAACTTTTTAACGGAATATCAAAATACTGGCATTTGTCCTCTGTATAAATTTCGGGAAAATTCTCACTATTAAGGCATTTAAGATCAAATTTTATTTTTTTAGAAATAGGTTTTATTGTTATGTTTATATCGTTTTGTTCAAATTCCGTGTCACCGTCCGGAATTGAATTCAAAATGCTTGCAAATTTATCACAATGGATTGTTGCAACTCCATGTTCTATAACATTTACAGGTATAGAAGTCTCAAAATTTATTTTTAAGTCTGTTGCTTTTATTATGAGTTTATTTTCATCTGTTGCCAATAATACGTTTGAAATTATTGAAACAGGATTTTTGGTATTTATGATTTCCTGTGCAACTGAAATTTCTTTAAGTAGAAGTGCTTTTGAAAAAATAAAATTCATCTTTTTCTCCGTTGGTTTAAGTTTTAAACAATATCTATTTTATATCTAAATTTATATAAATTTAGTAATAATAGTATTAGTATATAATAAAATGTTAAAAGTTATAATAAAATATTGTATACTATAACTTTAACTATGTGTAAAACTTTTATTGTTTTTTCATTGTTTTACACAATTTTAACAAAAAATCCCTTTCATTCGGGAATTTTCATATAATTTTAACATTTTTTTAACAATATTTATCTTGCAGAACTTTGGTTTTTTATCCTTGTTTTTAATGTTTGTATAGTAGAATCCATTGTTGGATCACATTTCAGCTTTTCTTCTATCTGTCTGCATGAATACATAACTGTTGAATGGTCTTTTCCACCGAATTCTATTCCTATCTCTGTTGTGGAATAATTAGTCATTTCCCTTATGAGGTACATGGAAATTTGGCGGGCAAAACTTATGTTTGTATTCCGTTTTTTACCTTTGATATCCACATGTGATATATTGAAGTAATCTGCCACTGTTTTTATTATAAGCTCGACAGACAAATCATTAGTTTTTCTGTTTCCTATTGAATCTTTTAAAAGGTTCTGGGCTATTTCAACAGTTATTTCTTTGTTAACCAATTCTTTATATGCTATAATTTTTGTGAGTGCTGCTTCCAAATCCCTCACATTTGTGGCAATATTCCTGGCTACAAATTCTATAACTTCCTGTGAAAAAGAAACTTTTTTCTCTTCTGCTTTTTTCATGAGAATTGAACACCTTGTTTCAAAAACAGGAGGCTGAAGATCAACTTGTAAGCCTCTTCCGAATCTTGACCTTAACCTGTCGTTAAGATCCTTGACTTGATCCAATGTTCTGTCACAAGTAAATACAATCTGGTGATTTGTAGAGTAAAGGGCCTCAAATGTATAAAAAAGCTCTTCCTGAACTTGCTTTTTTCCTGAAAAAAAATGGATATCGTCTATAAGAAGTACGTCTACATTTCGGTATTTATTTTTAAATTCCCTTGTTTTATGGTCAGAAAGAGAATATAAAAACTCATTTGTAAATTGTTCGGCAGTAATATATAAAATCTTTAAATCGTTTCTTTCCCTGCTTATTTCATTACCTATGGCTTCCATGAGGTGTGTTTTTCCAAGTCCGACTCCCCCGTAGATAAGGAGAGGATTGTATTCTTTGCCAGGATTTTTTGATATGGCGTAACTGGCATTGTAGGCAAAACTGTTTGCTTCACTTTGGACAAATCTTTCAAATGTATAATTCTTGTTCAAATTAGTGTTATATGTTTCTGTAATATTTTTTCTTGCATCAGCAAATTTAACCGGATTTTCTTCGGGTTTTACTTCAGTATTTTCGTCTGAATAGTCGAGATTTTCATTTATGTTGATATTTATTTTTAAATTTTCCCCGGAAATTTCGTGTATTTTACTTTCCAGTATGGATTTATACTTTTTTTCAATCTGATTTTTATAAAAAGCGGAAGGAACAGCTAAATTTATTAATCCTTCCTGGGAATTTTCGTAGTGAATGTAAGAAATCCATATTTCGTCAGTATTTGATTTTTTTATTTCACTTAATGCCCTTTCCCAAAGACTTCTGTAATCCCATTCACTCATAAAATTCCTCTTTTGAAGTATGACAGAGCTATAGTTAAAAGTAAAGAGATTATTTTATCATTTTGATAATAAAAACTTGTGAAAAACTTATATAAAATTCATATATATAACACTTTATGTTATTTTCTAAATAGTTTTCCACAAGTTGTTAACAATTTCAAATTTATTTATTAACTATATAAATATATATATTATAAAGAATTATATAACATTTTAATTTTTAACAGATAATTTTTATAGTTTTCCACAAGTTATCAACAATTCAGAAAATAAAACAAAGGTATATTCTATCTTTACTTTTTTTGAAAATTTTCCTATAATTTTTTAGCTGTTTTCTACTATATATTATGTAATTAATTCTGCAATATTTTCAAGTACAAGAGGGTGCTATGAGCGCAAGTTATTCCGCAAATAATATACAAGTTTTAAAAGGACTGGAAGCTGTAAGAAAGCGGCCCGGAATGTATATAGGTTCAACAGGACCTGATGGGCTTCATCATTTGGTTTACGAAGTTGTGGACAATTCTATTGATGAAGCAATGGCAGGATATTGTGACAGGATTCTCGTTGCCTTGGAAAGGAATGATGTTGTACGTGTAGAAGATAACGGCCGAGGAATTCCTGTTGATATTCATCCTACAGAAGGAATAAGTGCTTTGGAACTTGTTTTGACCAGGCTTCATGCCGGTGGAAAGTTTGATAAGGGGTCTTACAAGGTATCAGGGGGTTTGCATGGTGTCGGAGTTTCCTGCGTAAATGCTTTGTCAGATTGGTTGGAAGCAACTGTCCAAAAAGACGGAAAAAAATATTTTATGAGATTTGAAAGAGGTGTACCTGTTTCTCCTTTGGAAGAAAAAGGACCTTCAGACAAAAGTGGGACAATCATAAGGTGGAAACCTGATTCTACAATCTTCACCGAAACAATAACCCATAATTTTGATGTACTTTCAAACAGGTTAAGGGAATTAGCTTTCCTTAACAGCGGGATTATTGTTGTCTTTAGGGATGAAAGGTTGGAAAATCCGAAAGAAGTGATTTTTAAATTTGAAGGGGGTATAAGGCATTTTGTTTCCTATCTTAATGAAAACAAAACCTGTATTCCCTCAGAGCCAATATATATAACAGGCGAAAAAGACGATATTTTAACTGAGGTAGCCCTTCAGTATAACGAGGGTTATACGGAAAATATACTTTCTTTTGTAAATGATATAAATACAAGGGAAGGCGGTACTCACCTGGAGGGATTAAAATCAGCAATTACCAAGGTGATGAATGAGTTTCTCAAGAGTAATGCAAAACTACAGAAAAAGATAGATAAAGACGAGAAATTAACCGGAGATGATGTAAGGGCCGGTTTAACAGGTGTTCTTTCTGTAAAAGTTCCAGAGCCCCAGTTTGAAGGCCAGACAAAAACAAAATTGGGGAATACAGAAGTAAGGGGTATTGTGGATTCCCTTGTAAATGAGCAGTTGACCCTGTATTTTGAGCAGAATCCCAAGGTTCTGGAGTCTATACTTGAAAAATGCGTTTCAGAGGCTTCTGCGAGAATAGCTGCAAGAAAGGCAAAGGAAAGTGCAAGACGGAAAAGCGGAATAGACAGTTTTGGTTTGCCGGGTAAACTGGCAGATTGTTCTTCTACTAATCCGGAAGAATGTGAAGTTTATATTGTTGAGGGAGATTCAGCAGGAGGCTCTGCAAAGCAGGGGCGTAATCCGAAAACTCAGGCAATACTTCCTCTTTGGGGAAAAATGCTTAATGTTGAAAAAACCCGTATTGATAAAGTTGCCAACAATGACAAGCTCCAGCCGGTTATTGCTTCCCTTGGAACAGGTATTGGAAAAGATTTTAACATTGAAAAGCTGAGATATCATAAGATAATAATAATGGCTGATGCTGATGTTGATGGTTCCCATATTGCGACATTGCTGATGACTTTCTTTTTCAGGTACATGACAGATTTAATAACACATGGTTATGTTTATATTGCAATGCCTCCTTTGTACCGGGTTGAATACCAAAAGTTTAAAAAATTTGTATTCAGTGATGAAGAAAGGGATAAGGTTTTACAAGAACTTGGTCCTGACAGGGATAAGGCTGAGGTTCAGCGTTATAAAGGTCTCGGTGAGATGGAATGGAAAGAACTTAAAGAAACTACAATGGATCCGGCCAATAGAAAAATGAAACAGGTTCAGATTAGTGATGCAATAGAAGCTGATAAGATTTTTTCAGTGTTGATGGGTGAAGAAGTTGAGCCTAGAAGAAAATTCATAGAAGAAAATGCTGTTTATGCAACACTGGATGTTTAACGGGGTAATGAGATGGATGAAAAATCACAGGAGATAACAGGGGAACAGTTGATTCCCGTTTCAATAGAAAGTGAAATGAAGAAATCCTACATAGATTATGCTATGTCGGTAATTGTAAGCCGTGCCTTACCTGATGTTAGGGACGGATTAAAGCCTGTTCACAGGAGAATCCTTTACTCCATGGAAGAAAAGGGGTTGAGGTATTCAGGAAAAACCAGAAAGTGTGCCACCGTAGTCGGTGACGTACTTGGAAGTTACCACCCTCACGGAGATGCTTCAGTATACGATGCTTTGGTAAGATTGGGACAGCACTTTTCAATGCGGTATATGCCGATACAAAAGCAGGGAAACTTTGGAGGAATTGATGGAAGTCCTGCAGCTGCCTACCGTTATACAGAAGCAAAAATGTCTCCCTTTGCCGAAGAAATGGTGGAAGACATTAAAAAGGAAACAGTAGATTTTATTCCGAATTTTGATGATACAAAAAAAGAACCTACAGTTCTTCCTGGAAAATTTCCTTTTTTACTGGCTAATGGTTCCAGTGGTATTGCAGTTGGAATGGCAACAAATATGCCGCCCCATAATTTAAGGGAAATAGCTTCGGCTGTAAGTGCTTATATTGACAATCCGGAAATAAAGATAGATGAGCTTTGTGAGCATATAAAAGGTCCGGATTTTCCAACCGGAGGAATCATTTTTGGAAAATCCGGAATCAGACAGGCTTACAGAACCGGACGAGGAAAAATTCTTGTAAGGGCAAGATTCAATATTGAAGTTGATAAAAGAGGAAAAGAAACAATAATTTTTACGGAGATTCCTTACCAGGTCCGTACTACAGACCTGTGTGCAAAAATCGGAGAGCTTGCAAGGGACAAAGTCATTGACGGAATAGAGAGAGTAAACGATGGTTCTGCAGGAGATGATGTCCGGATTGAGATAAGTTTGAAAAGGGGAACCATAACAAAATTTGTTCTGAACCAGTTGTTTGCTAAAACAGCATTGCAGTCCTCATTTGGTGTAATTAATCTTGCCCTTGTGAACGGTCAGCCTAAGATTCTTAACCTCAAAGAGCTGATAAAGTGTTTTGTTGAACACAGACATAATGTAATTACCAGAAGAACTAAATATGAGCTGAAAAAAGCGGAAGAAAGAGCCCATATTTTAAGAGGTCTGGTTATTGCCATTCAAAATATTGATGAAGTTGTTCAGATAATAAAATCTTCAAAAAATATAGAAGAAGCAAAATTGGCATTAATTAAACGGTTCAGTCTGGATGATGTTCAGGCCCAGGCAATCGTTGACATGAGGCTTGGTCGTCTTACAAGTTTGGAAATTGAAAAACTTGAAAAAGAATTAAAAGAGCTTGAAATTCTTATCGAAAAACTAAAAGACCTTTTGGCCAATCCGGAAAAAATTTACGGAGTAATAAAATCTGAAACAGACGAGTTATCCAGAAAGTATGGTGACGACAGGCGCACTGATATTGTTGCCGATGAGGTAGAGCAGGTCAATATTGAAGATTTGATAAAAAAAGAGGAAATGGTTATTCTTGTTTCAAACCTTGGGTATATTAAAAGGATTCCTGTAAGTGCTTATAAAAGCCAGAGCAGGGGAGGAAAGGGAAGCAACAGTACCAAACTGGTGGAAGATGATTTTATAAATCAGATTTTCATTGCATCCACCCATGATTATGTAATGTTTATCACCAATGAAGGTAAAGGTTATTGGATGAAAGTTCATGAGATTCCTGAAGCCAGCCGGACTTCAAGGGGCGCTCATATTAAGGGGCTTTTATCGGTTTCTTCCGAGGAAGAAGTGACAACTATAGTTTCTCTAAAAGAGTTTTCAGACAAACAGTATCTGTTTATGGCAACTTCTGCCGGGGTTGTAAAAAAAGTTTGTACGGATGAATTTAAAAATGCTAAGACAAGAGGAATAATAGCAATAAAGCTGGATGAGGGAGATCATCTTGTTACGGCAACACTGACATCTGGAGAGGATGAAATAGTTCTTATAACCAGAAAGGGGCAAGCCCTAAGGATTACAGAAAAAGACGTAAGGATTATGGGGCGTTCTTCCAGAGGTGTTACCGGAATAAAATTGTCAAATGATGATGAATTAACCGGAGCCTTATGTGTTGATACTTCCAAATACATTCTTATAATGTCTGAGTTTGGTTATGGAAAAAGAGTCCGGTTCAGTGATTTTAATCCTCATGGAAGGGGAACCGGTGGACAGAAGGTTTGTGGTGTTAATGATAAAACAGGAGAGATAATTGCTGCTTCTGCTGTAGCAGAGGATGATGAGGTTGTCTGTATTACAAGTCAGGGAAAAACCCTCAGGTTAAAGGCTTCCGGATTTTCTTTGCAGGGCAGGGCAGGCCATGGTGTTAAAGTTCTTAATATTGAAAGCCCCGATATGGTAATTGGGGTGGATAGAATCGCCAATGAAGAAGACGATTAAAAATTGAATTAATATCAAAAGACCCCTCTGGTTTTTCCGGAGGGGTCTTTTATTTTAAAAAAGCAGATTGTTATTTATTTTATAT
>JADIMM010000089.1 GCA_017694795.1 Candidatus Gallitreponema excrementavium | reverse complement strand
TTGAGGGTCTCGTGGGCTCGGAGATGTGTATAAGAGACAGATTGAATATTTTGGAGAATGATTTTTTCCGTATTTGTTTTTGAGAGGTTTATATGAGTAAAAGCCTTAAAAGTTGGTTGTCCGCCGTACTGCTCTTAGTTTTATTTTTTGTGTGTGCTTGTTCGGGTAAATCCGGTTCTGCAGGAAAACAGAAGGTTGCGGAATATGGTGTTATGGCAGACTATGCTGCTGAAGAAAGCTTTGCTGCTTCTCCCGCTCTTGCAAGAAGTTCTGTTTCTTATGCCGGTTCCGGCAGGGACTCCGTTTCCGCAGCAAATGGCACCATTCAGGCTGCCGGTACCGAAGGTAATGCCGGAAATTATGAAAAAAAGATTATTAAAACCGGATACATCGACCTTCAGGTGGAAAATCTTTCGGCGGCAGAGGCATCCGTAGAAAAGTGGTGCAAGGATTTTGGAGGATATATTTCGTCTTCTTCGACAGGAAGAAGTTCCCTTTCCATTGTAGCCCACATTCCCTCTGATAAGTTTGATGAGGCCTTTGCTGTTGCAGGAAGTTTCGGGGAGCTTAAAAATAAAAATGTTTCGTCTCGGGATGTTTCAGAGGAATTTTACGACCTTTCTTCCCGGCTGGAAAATAAAAAAGTCCTTAGGGACAGGCTTAAAGGATATCTTAAGACAGCAAAAAACATGCAGGATTTATTGCAGATTGAAAACCAGCTTAATTCCGTGTTGTCTGATATTGATTCAATGGAAGGTTCACTCCGG
Organism: Candidatus Gallitreponema excrementavium; assembly: GCA_017694795.1. Taxonomy (GTDB): domain Bacteria; phylum Spirochaetota; class Spirochaetia; order Treponematales; family Treponemataceae; genus Gallitreponema; species Gallitreponema excrementavium. Next base: position 12,457 of record JADIMM010000089.1, on the reverse strand, counting down.
AGGCTTACAGGACAAATAGATTATTCCCAAATACAGATAAATGCCTCCCTGCCAAGTTATACTACAGAAACAGGCTTTAAATGGCCTTCCTGGAGCGGGGCTTTAAGGACTTTCTTTATGGTTATTTTGGAATTCTTCAGGAATTTTGTTTTCTTTATATTTTATCTGGTAATAATCGGAATCCCGGTGGTTGCCTTTGCAGGACTTGTTTATTACATAACCTTTGGAAAGCTTGGGCTTGTAAAGAAGTTTTTTAAGAAATTGTCAGGCGGTTCAAAAAAAAGGGAATAAAGAATAATGAGGAAGGTAAGTTTAATAAAAATCCTGAATTCGGATTTTTTAAGAATAGGAATTATCGCTCTTTTCCTTTCGTTTATTTCTCTTTTTGCATTGATTCTTCATGTGGACTGGCTTTTTGATACAGCTTTGTCCGGTTCCTATACTGATTCTGAATATTCATCTTTTATGGGTGATTTGCTTTCTCCTGATTTGTATCATAAGACCCTGGTAACTACAAAAACTGCAAAGAAAGATACAGTACTTGAGTTATTTGAAAGTTCGGCTGCAAGGAAAGATGTGGTAAACTTTTTTGCAAGGCTTACCAATGACAAGGATATTGCCCTTTCAATTCTTGAAAACTCCTGGAAAAATAATATCCCCCCATGTTTGGCATTTTCCCTGGCTTGGGAGGAAAGCCGGTATAAACCCGGTGCAATAAACAGAAATGCGGATTCCATCGACAGGGGCTTATTCCAACTGAATTCAAAATCTTTTCCCGATTTAAAAGAAAAGGAATTTTTCGATCCTGAAATAAGTGCTTACTACGGGCTTGCCCATTTAAACCTTTGTTTTGATCAGGGCGGCAATACAGTGGCTGCCCTCGCCATGTATAATGCCGGAGCCGGAAAGGTAAGGGGAAATAATACACCCCAAAGAACCTTGAATTATATAAACCGCATTCTCACTTACCGGGATAACCTGGAAAATCTTTTCGAAACTACAGTTGCTGTAAAATATACAATAGACGAAGAAGGTAATGTTTCGCCTGTTGTAAAATAAGATTTTTCTCCGGAATGTTTTTTTTGTATTATTTCCACCGGTTTCCTCAATCCGGTCTTTAAATATTTTTCCGTTGGATATTTTGTTGTATTCTTCCCGCAGCACTGTTTGTGGCGGCATTCGGTGGATTAACAAAAAATGATTTACTTGTGTAAAGCCCTCCTCTGTGGTAGAATCCGGTTATGTCAGATATTCTTTCCTTAAAAAAAACGGCTGCAGCAGTCCTTGTTTCCGGCAACGGAACCAATTTGCAGGCATTAATTGACAACCAGCAGAAGAATTCGGACTGTCCTTATAAAATCAATGTTGTGATAAGTGACAATCCCGGAGCCTTTGCCCTTACCCGTGCCGAAAAAGCCGGAATAAAAACTTATGTTCTTGAAAAAGGAAACCTCAAGGGCCAGTCCCTCCGGGATTACAGAACCCGGCAGATTATGGAAATTTTAAGAAAAGAAAAAACTGATATTGTAGTATTGGCAGGATTTCTTACAATTCTTTCCGAAAGCCTTATAAATGAATTTCCTGAAAGAATAATCAACATTCATCCTGCCCTTTTGCCTGATTTCGGTGGGCCTGGAATGTACGGGCATCATGTGCACGAGGCAGTGCTGGCTTCCGGAAAAAAAGAGTCGGGATGTACTGTCCATATTGTTGATAAAGGTTGCGATACAGGAAGGGTTATTTTGCAAAGAAAGGTTCCTGTTATGGCAGGTGATACTCCCGATTCGCTGGCAGACAGGATTCATAAAGAAGAATATATAGCCATCGTCCAGGGGACGGAGCTTTTGGCAAAGGGTTTTAACAAAGTATAATGGCGGAGACTTTTAACCGGAAAGAAAATTCCGGATTGGTAAAAATCCTGTTACTGGTGCTTACTGTACTTGTTCTCCTGATTGTTTTGATGACGGTATATGCCTTTGTTTCAGGGGCTGTTTCTGTTGAAAATCCGGAAACCGGGGCAGGATTGTCTTTGCAGACCGATGAATCCCTAAAAGATAAAGTTTATACAGGAATTGGAACTCTCCGGGTTCTGACTGCAGGGAATCAGCCTTCCCTGGTTATAATAAATCCTGTCTTTTACTATGATTCCGGCGATTTGGAGTTTTTTGAAGAATTACAGCGTAAGAGAGCCAGATTGGAGCAGATTGTAAGGGATTGGGTTTCTTCCAATACTGCGTCATATTTTCTGGAAACTTCTGATGAAAAACTACGGAGTGATTTGGCAGGGCTTTTATCAGAAATTTTGATTCTGGGTTCAGTGGAAAACCTTTATTTTAATGAGTTTTTGGTTGTAGATGGGAATTTATAATTCCATTTGCAACTTTTAAAGGACTGTTTTGTCCAAGTAGCAGTTGAAAATTATATAAAACATTTTTGGAGTTAGCATGGTAAACGAACCTTCTTTGGCAGCTCAGGTAATAGTTGCTGTAATCCCTATTGTGGGTATTGTTATGGGCTCTGTTGTGGTATTTTTTTATCTGCTTTGGAGACATAGGGAAATTTCTTTGCAGATAAGAACCGGAATATACAAGCCTTCCAAGTTTAATTTTAAGATTTTTTCGTTGCTGGCAGGATTGCTCCTGTTTTTTTTAGGAATTGTCATGACTGTTTTATTCTGGGTGGTCAGTGGTGTTAATTTTGAACTCTTGGGAGGATTAATACCTCTTGCCCTGGGGATGGGACTTCTTGGGTTTTATATTTTGACCCGGAAATCAGATATTTAAGGTGAGATTGAATTTTTCGGAAGATTCCCCTTTTGAGAATGAAATTTCTTCCCATCTTTTGAATGAGGATGTGGCAAAGGATAAAAAAGCTGTCAGACTTGTTTTGGAAGGTGATACTGAGGCTTTTGGGGAACTGGTTGCAAAATACAGGAAAAGAATTAGGGCTTTGGGGTACAGCTTCTTTCATAACGAAAGTGATGTGGAGGACTTTGTCCAGGATGTTTTTGTAAAGGTTTTTACCGCCTTGTCCTCATTCCGTTGGGAATCCTCTTTTTCAACCTGGATTACCCGTATTGCGTATAATATGGCATGCAACGCTGTAAACCGGAAAAAAGAGTATACAAGTTTTACCGGGGACTTGGAGATTCCCGTAGAGGGAAGGGGGCCGGAGGAACTCCATCTGAGGGAAGCAACCAGACAGGCTGTATTATCCTCCATCGAAAATCTGCCCCATAAGTACCATGTATGTCTTGATATGTATTTTTTTTATGATATGACTTACGGGGAAATTTCCGAGGTAACAGGTTTTCCTGTAAATACAGTTAAGTCCCATGTTTTCAGGGCAAAGAAAATTTTGAGAGAAAATCTCAAGGAATATAAATGATTGATTATGTAGGTTTTTCAGAAAAAAACATCCGGGACAATATAAAACGGAAACTCTAAAAACAGATGGTAGTTTTTTTTCTGAAAATTTCAAATGTTGTGGAGGAAAAAAATGAAATGCAACAAAATTATTGAAAGATATTTGACGCTGGATAAGCACCAGATGATACCATTTGATATAACCCTGCATCTTTTGTTTTGCAAAAAATGCAGGCTCGAAGTCGTAAAACTTGTAGCTGCCGAAAAAACTGCTGCAGAAATCCTGAAAACTCCCGAAGAACCATCCTGTGGGGAGGTTAAGGCAATCCTTGAAAAGGCCAGAATCGAACAGATGAAAAAAATTGTAAATCAAAAGAGCAATTTTTTTCCTTGGATTCTGTCCGGTGTTATCATGGTATTATGTTTTGCGGTTTTTCCGATGCTGTCTATGGGTGAATGGGGTGTTGATGTTTTGGGGAATGCCTTTGTTCTGGCATTTTTTATAACTGCAGGATTTTGTGTTGCCCTGTATTCCGGAATTTTTATTGCTACCCATTTAGACTTTTTCATTAAAAAATATGACTTTAAGAAAGTTGCAAGATAGAAAATCTGCTTTTCTTTTTCATTCCTTTAGTTTAATATGAAACAATCCAAAACTAATATTCAAGGAATCTGATTTTCATGAAAAAGAGAGTTTACAGAGCCGATTTGTCAGGAGTTATGAATGTTCCCGGTTCAAAAAGCCATACTATAAGGGCCTGTCTTTTTGCCGCTTTGGCAGAGGGAGAGTCAAAAATAAAAAATCCACTGCCAAGCGAAGATTGCCTTTCTGCCCTTGCTGCCATTCAGCAGTTTGGGGCATTGGTAGAAGAAAAAGAAAACCTATGGAGCGTAAAAGGTGCAGGCAGGAATTTTCACCTCCCGGAAGATGTGGTGAATGTAGGAAATTCCGGTTCGGTGTTGTATTTCTTTACTCCGGTTGCTTCTGTTATGGACGGGTATTCGGTTTTCACCGGGGATTCTTCAATAAGAACCAGGCCTGTAAAAATGATGCTGGATGCTTTAGGACAGCTTGGGGTGGAGTCCATAATCACCAGGGCGGGAAAAGACGCCCCTCCGATTGTTGTAAGAGGACCTTTGAAACCTGGAACAGTGGAAACCCCGGGAAAACCCTCCCAATATGTCAGTGGTATACTGATTGCTGCATCTTTAGTTGACGGAATAACGGAGATAAACCTTTCGGATCCTAAGGAAACCCCTTATTTACAAATGACAATTGACTGGATGAATGATTTAGGAGTGAAGGTAGAATATACTCCGGATTACAGAAAACTCAAGGTTAAAGGTCCTTTTTATTACAAGGCTTTTGACAGGGTTATTCCCGGTGATTGGGAGGCTGCAGCCTTTCCGATGCTGGCGGGGCTTGTAACGGATTCAATAATAACCATAGAGGATATAGATTGTTCCGGTTCCCAGGGGGACCAGGAAGTTGCAGAAATAATGAAAAAAATGGGTGGCGACATCATTCTGGATTCTTCTGCCAGCCGTGTGATTATAAAAGGGGGAAACCCACTTTGCGGAGTTGATGTAAATTGTGCTTCAATTCCGGATGCAATTCCTGCCCTGGCTGTTCTTGCTGTATTTGCAAGCGGAACAACAAGATTGATGGATATAGGTGTATGCCGGTTGAAAGAAACTGACAGAATAAACCTGATGGAATCACAGCTTAAAAAGCTCGGTGTTAATGTCCGTTCAACGGAAGACTCGTTGGAAATAGAAGGTCTTGCAAAACCTGGGGAAACTCCTCTAGAGGCTGGCCGCCGGATTAAGGGGGGCGAAATTGAAACTTTTAAAGACCACCGTGTCGCAATGGCATTTGCCTCTGGGGGATTGGCCTTGGAAGAAGATTCTGCCCTGGTGATAAATGACGCCCAGTGCTGCGGGGTTTCGTTCCCGGGATTCTTTGAGGCCATGGAAAGGGTTGGCGGCAGGTTTTCGGACTTGTAGTATGCTGTTTTCATGTCTTCCGGGCTGAAATATTGTTTTCCATGGAGTACGGGGATGTCTTTCAGCCCGGCCCTGAATTTTGTCCCGGAAAATTATTTGTTATTATTTTATTGTTAATTTTCATTTTAGAGGTTAGAATATTAAAAAATTCTGGAGGTATCATGAAATTTTCCGCTGTATCGATTTCAACAAGGGATATAGATCAGTCCGTGGCTTTTTATCAGAACATAATAGGTCTGGAGCTGTATGCAATGTCTTCCCCTTTCCCGGGACAAAAAATAGCAGTTTTGAAGGATGGTGAAGGAAATTCCATTGAATTGGTTCATAATGAAAACACAAAGCCCTTTGCAGGGGAAGGAATAAAACTTTCGTTTGTTGTTGACCAAATCGGGACTGCAGAAGAACTGATGAAGGAAAATTCAGTTCCTGTAATTGCCATGCCTAAAACTTTAAAAAACGGTGTAAAGGCAATGATTGTACAGGATCCCAACGGTCTTGAATTAACTTTGGTGGAGGAATAGGCAGCCGGCAGGTAATCAAGAGCCGGTTATATCTGTTACAATTTTTCCGGCCATAATTAGCCCCGCTGTTCCTGTGACCCAGGGTAAACTGCCGGGGCTTTTTTTTGTGTTTTCCATGTTACCGCTTAATGGCTTAAAGGGTGGCTCTGTACTGTAAACGACCTTGTAATCTGTAATACCGTTTTTTTTCAATTCCCTGCGCATAACCTTTGCCAATGGACATACAGAGGTTTGGCTTATATCGGCAATTTTAAAGGCAGTCCCGTCAAATTTGTTTCCACATCCCATGGCACTAATCAGGGAAATATGCCTTTTTTTTGCTTCTTTGGCAATTTCCAGCTTTGCACTGACAGTATCTACTGCATCAGCAATATAATCGCAGTCTGAGAAGATTTTATCCTTTATTTCGGATTCTGTTTCCGGCAGAAAAAAAATATTGAAAATTTCAATTTGAATTTCCGGATTTATGTCTATAAGCCTTTTTTTCATTACCTGAGTCTTTAATTCCCCTATTGTGGAATCCAAGGCACAAAGCTGTCTGTTGCAATTTGTAATGTCTACTGTGTCCTTATCAATAAGAAAAAGGTTCCCGACCCCGCTTCGGGCAAGAGCCTCGGCTGTGTATGATCCGACTCCGCCAAGTCCAAAAACTGCAACCTTTGAGTTTTTTAATTTTTTAAGACCTTCTGATCCCAGCAGTAAACCTGTTCTTTCAAATCTTTTAAAATAATCCATAAAAAAAATATGACTTCTTACTCCCCACTTGTCAATATTAGCCGGATTTAGTAAACCTGTATTTTATTAAAACCATTTTGCAGTGTAAAATTTTGATGATGTTGATTTTTTTTACTTTGTTCAAACTGTTTTGTATGGAATATTGTTACTCTTTGTATTAGAATGAATTGTATTATTTCGGAGGTTTTATGTCTAAAATCAAAGTTGTTGTATTTTTTGTGTTGGTATTAATAGTTGCAGGTTGTTCTTCTTCTCCTTCTGTAAAGCGTGTGGCAGAAGAAGAACAGATAGATTTAAGCGGTTACTGGAATGATACTGATGTAAGGATTGTATGTGATAATCTTGTGTCAGACTGCCTTAATTCCCCGGTTGTTTCAAAAAGGCTGACTGAATACGAGGTGAAAAACGGAAGTCTTCCTGTTGTCGTGGTGGGGCAGTTTAAGAATACCAGTGACGAACACATTGATGTTTCTGTAATCTCCAAACGGATGGAAGCTGCCCTCCTGAACAGCGGCAAGGTGGATTTTGTAGCTTCGAGTTCTGAAAGGGATGATTTGAGGCAGGAACGGATTGAACAACAGTCCTGGGCTTCGGAAGAAACCGCAAAAGCCCTCGCCAATGAGATTGGTGCGGATTTTATGCTTATCGGTTCCGTTAAGACTGTAGTAGACCAGATAGACAGGAAAGCTGTCCGTAATTATTTTGTTTATGCAGAGATGATAGAGATTGAAACAGGAAAGAAAATCTGGATTGGTGAAAACAGCGAGATTAAGAAATATATTAAATATCCTGCTGCCAAATTTTAAAGTAACATGAAAAAGGTGCGTGCAGGTTTTTCAGTTCTGGTTTTTGCTTTCCTGTGTTTTTCCTGTGCCTTTTCTCCTAGTGTGTATAAGGATTCAGACGGGTTTGTAGAACAGGGTGATTTTAATTCAGCTCTTTCTGCCCTGATTGAAAAAGAAAAGACCTATGGAAAGAAGAATCAGGTTCTGTTTTATTTGGATACAGGACTTTTATCCCATTTTTCCGGAGAGTATGAGGATTCTACGGAGAGGCTTTCTCTTGCCGAATCAAAGATACTGGAAAATAATACAATAAGTATTTCTGAATCTGTTATGTCTGCGGTGGTAAATGATAATTCTGCTACATATGGCGGTGAAGACTTTGAGGATATCTACATAAATATCTTTAAAGCTTTGAATTTTTACCATCTTGGAAATCTGGAATCGGGAATGGTTGAAGTACGCAAAATAGATAATAAGATAAGGCTTCTTACAACCAAGTATGAGGGAATAATCCAGGAAACAAAAAAGGAATTTGATGAACTTGACAGCTCTATAAAGGATTCCATAGGACAGGGCGGGCAGAAACTGTTCTCCTATAATTTTTCAAATTCTGCATTGGCAAGATACATAAGTATGCTTTACTACAGGCACTTAGGCCAGATGGATGATGTCCGTATTGACTTACAGGCTGTAGACAAGGCTTTTTCCTCTCAACCCCACTTGTATCCGTTCCCTGCACCACAAAAAATAAAGGATGAACTTAATGTAAGGCCCTCCGATGGAAGGCTGAATATAATTTCTTTTGCCGGAAGGTTTCCTGTCAAAGTTGAGTCTGTAGTTTCTTTTTTTATTGATACGGTTTATGTTAAATTTGCTTTTCCGGAACTGAAGGCACGGCCATCTGTTGTTTCTTCAGTTGAGGTAGAAGTGGAAAATGTAGGCACTTTTACGCTTGAAAAAATAGAAGACATGTCCTTGATTGCCGGCGAAACTTTTAACCAGAAAAGGGATATAATTTATTCAAGGAGCCTGCTGAGGGGGATTTCCAAGGGGGTTGCTACGGCAGCCTCGACTGTAGCGGTCAGCCAGTCAGGTGCCCAAAACGGTGATACAGCAGGGCTTGCCATGTTAGTTAATATTATAGGGAATATATATTCTGATGTTTCCGAGCAGGCTGATTTGAGGCTTTCAAGGTACTTTCCGGGAGTTGCTTATGTGGGAGGAATAACTCTTCCCCCCGGGATTTACAATGTTAGGGTGAATTATAAAAATAAGAATGGATATGTAATTTATTCTGAATATTTTAAAGATGTGGATGTTAAATCAGGCGATCTTAATTTAAGGGAAAGTGTATGTTTAAGGTGAAAAAAGAAATATTTAATTGTATGCCGGCTTTTTTTGGGGGGTTAGCCTTGTTTATTTTGTTCCTTGTTTCATGCGTTACAACCGGGACAGCTGCAAAACCTGAATGGGTGGATGCCCCCGAATCGGTTTATCCTGCTTCCATTTATATATCTGCGGTAGGCGAGTCTACAAAGAGGGAGTGGGCTGAACAGAATGCCCTTTCAAATCTTTCAAGGTTTTTTAAGACTTCAATTTCTGTAACTCAGGATGTTTCTGACAGATATCTTACTTTGTTGAATGACAGCAATACAACAAATTCCCAGGAAACTGAGGTTTTGGAAAGTATCCTGATAACTTCAAAGCAGGATTCTTTGATTGGTGCAAAGATTACCCAGACATGGACAGACGAAGAAGGAAGATGTTATGCCGTTGCTGTTATGGAAAAACAAAAAACAGCCCAGATATATTCGGAATTGGTAAATAAACATACTCTGGAGATAAATAAACTGTTGGAAAAATCTAAAAATGCGGATTCCATTCTTACAGCGTACAGTGATTTGTCCCTTGCCTATGTTCTTGCGGCAGTAAACGATGATTTGCTTTCTGTGATATCTGTAGTGGACGTTAATCTTTGGAAGAAAATATATCCGGAATATGGTACTGCCCAGGCTGTAAAAAAGTTGGCAAGCGAGGAGGCTTCAAAAATAACCGTAAATCTTATTTACGATGCTTCTGTGGACGACCGGATTGTTTCTGCCTTTGCAGATGTTTTTACCGGAATGAATTTCAAGGTTCAGAAAAACGGAGGTGGAGATTATAATTTCACAATAGATTATAAGGTTGAGCAGATTGTCTTAGCGGATAATCCGAATAAATTCTGCCGGTATACAGTGAACGGAACTTTTGCAGATGCAAAAACGGGGAAAATACTTTCGAGTTTCTCAGAAAACGGAAGGGAAGGCCACGTTTCTTATACAGAAGCATACCAGAGGGTTTTGCGTGTAAGTGAAGAGAAAATCCTGGATGATTTTGCAGTGAAGTTTAATAAATTCATAGATACTTTTGCCGGAATTTAAGAAAAGCAAAAAAAAGCTGTCCCTGCTTTGGACAGCTTTTTGCCCGGAACAAGACTTGAACTTGCACACCCTTTCGAGCTCTAGTACCTGAAACTAGCGTGTCTACCAATTCCACCATCCGGGCTTTGTTACGGGTTCATTCTACAAAAAAAAGAGGGCTGTTGTCAAGACAGGGTATTGAAAGTAGTTTCTTCAGCCTCAATGGTGGTGTATTCCCCGTGTCCGGGAAGTACCAGGGTTTTCTTTGGAAGTATAGACAGTTTTTTCAGGCTTGCGGCCATTTCGATTCCGTTTCCTCCTGGAAAATCGGTTCTGCCATAACTGCCGTAAAAAAGTGTATCTCCTGAAAATAGTATGTTACCTGCTTCCCAATAATAGCAGCAGCTGCCCGGTGTATGTCCGGGAGTGTGTATTACCTTAAATGGGCCGATTTTACTTTCTCCGGTTAGTAATTCAGGAAAAGGAATATCTTTCTGCAGAAAATCTTTATAGTTTTCTATTCCGCACCACCGAGCCTGCATGATAACCCTTTCCCTGCTTCCTTTTCCCAAGACTTCTGCATCTTTTTCATGGGCAAACAGGCGGGCCTTTGGAAAATAGTCCAGTAATTCCGGTATTGCTGAAATATGGTCAAAGTGGCAGTGGGTCAGCAGAATGAAAATATTTTTTTGTTCCAAATGGGATTTTTTTAAGTAATTTTCCCATTCCTTTTCAATATGTGATATAATTTTATCCGGGTCTCCCCCTGGGTCTATAAGATAGAGCGAGTTGTCTTTGAAAAAGAACCAGGTGTTTACATGCAGAATACCAGTTGGAATCAAACTCAGCTTGTAGTTCATAGTATGATTATACATTATCAGGACGATTTATTGTATGTTTTACCTACTGATTTTTTTGTTGCTTGCTTTATTTTATATAATTCTCCCTTTTTTGGGCTTTTTCATCGTTGGAGAAAACCGTAATACCATAAGGAAAAAAATTGTTGCAACCAGATATCTCCCCTTTGTCGAGAGCCTTGAAGATTTGTCTCTTGGGGAGAAAACCCCGGGGAGGTATTTTGGGCAAATAAAGCATATTAATGAAACAGGTCTGTGTTTTTCCGATGGCAAGAATTTTCTGACCGTTAATACTGAGAATTTAAATTGTTATGAATTGAAAATAGATAACCTTTCAAAGAAAAAAAATCTGTATAAACTGGAAAAATTCCGGTGGAAAGATGTAATGGCCTGTAATAACAATGCAAATGTGTTTATTACAGGGAGTTTCAAAAAGAATGATGATAAAATCTCAGTAGACAGCGAATACGGAATTCCCCTGATACTGGTTTTTTTTGAAGGGGATAAAAAGGATTTTTGGAAGAAGATTCTAAAAGTGTCGGTGGAGAGGCCCAGAACAATGAATCCATTTTCTATATTTTCTGTACTTACGGGTTTTTTTGCCATGCTGATTTTTACCGGCTTTATATTTACCAAAGATTACGATTCTTCCCTTAATTACACGGTTTTTACTGCACTTTTTTTCCCTTTATTGGAATTCCTTCCTCCCGGTCTCTTCGGCATCTTTTTGTACAAGTATTATGTAAAAAAAGGATACCAGTTTTTAAACTATTCCAGATATATCGAAGACCAGGTATTTGGTGTTTCTGTAAATCATCGGACTTCGATTATGTGTGATTCAAATGTTTATGAGATTAGGAGCGTCGAGAAACCATTAAGCCAGGTTCTTTATCCCCCATACCAAAAATTGTGTATGGAAAAAAAAGACTGGTTTTCCTGCGGAATGCGGATTCCGGGAAAGGAGCTTGGTGAACCTTCCGATATTTTCTTTGAAAGCTTTTCTCTCCCTGCTTCACCAGATTACCTTATCCAAAGGTCAAGAACCTACTACCATATGTGTGTTGTACTTGCTTTTGGCTTTAACCTTATAGGAAGCATAATGAACATGTACATCCTGGTTAAAATCCTGACTCTACTTTTGCAGTAGTTCCCGGTAAGAGGTCCCTGTCTAAATGTTTGTTTGAAAAAAAATCCCGGGATGCTCTTCCCGGGTTTTTTTTCAGTCTTTGATTACAAAATGTTTATTCAATATTTGCTTCCGGTTCACATTCTGTTTGTTCAGAAGATTTTTCATCTGTTTTGTTTTCTTCCTGTTCAAAGTCTGCTCCGGAGCTTTTGCTGTAGCTTACCTTGAGCAGCTTTCCCCTGTAGGAATAATCATTCAAAGCCTGAATGATTGCATCAGCTTCCTCTGTCAAAACCTGTACAAAGGAATAGAATTCCCTTATCTTTATTGTTCCGACATGGGTTTTGTCTATATTGGCGACCTGGTTGATGAGACCCAATATATCTTTGGGAAAAACCTTTCTGTTTTTTCCTATTCCAAAGAAAAGTGTTGTGGATAGTTCTTCAGGAAGAAGGTTCCTCTCCTGTTTTTCCTGGTAATCAGTATTCCTGCGTTCCCTTTGCCGGTAATCATTCTTCTTTGCCCTAAATCTCCGGCTCCTGCTTTCCTCAGGAATTCCCTTTGCTTTTAAAAACTGCATTATATACCCGATAGCGTAAGGCCTGTATCTGAGAGGTATATTCTTTTTAAAAAGTTTGTAAACTTGCTTTAAAGTCTTATAA
>JADIMM010000088.1 GCA_017694795.1 Candidatus Gallitreponema excrementavium | reverse complement strand
GATAATAAGGAAACGGTTCAAAAGCTGTGATTTGCAGAGATTCAAAAGTGAAATCGACAGAATTAAGCTATATCCTTTGAGTTGACAAGCATTCCGGGGTGTAAGTTTAAACTACGGGGAAAAGCCCCGCGATTTTCCCTGGAGAAAACCGCGGGTTACTCAGCGTAATGTCACTGTCTGGCAGCGTGGATTACTGGCAGCTGAATCGGATTTCTTTTTAGAACAGTCCGCTGTACCTTTGTGCTGGACGGGACAGGAACCGTAACCCATGTGTTCCCCAAAGCCAAACCGGACACCAATGCTTCTGAAATCCTGGCTGCATTGGAGTAGATTGATAAAGGATTATTGAAGGTTCAAAATAAAAATATGGAAATTATATGTTAGGCCTTTAAAACCTGTTATGATGTTATGAGGAGAAAAATATGAAAGGAAGATTTTCACTGTTCAATAAAATAAATGCAATAGTTACAAGTGAGGCTTTTGAAAAAACCATATTATTTATTATTCTTCTCAATTCAATTATTTTGGGAATCCAGTCAGTATTTCATGAGAATTCTATTGAGTATAAAATACTTTCATTAGTAGATAAGGTTTGTCTTGGAATATTTGTTTTAGAATTGATTTTAAAAATTACAGTATTAAGAAAAGATTTCTTTAAAAATCCATGGAATATATTTGATACTGTGATTATTTTAATTTCAGTAATACTCGAAGTACCGGAATTCCTTGTTTTCAGGTATTTCCGAATTTTAAGTTCACTTAAATTATTCAGAGGTATAAGGACTTTCAGGGTTATAACCCATACAAAAGAATTGCAGAAACTAATACAGTCAATAGGAAAGGCTTTGCCAAGCATAATGTGGACAGGTTTACTTTTGCTTGTTGTATTTTATGCCTATGCCCTGATAGGAGTTTCTCTTTTTGCTAAAATTTCTCCGGAGTATTTTTCATCCCTGCCAAAAACATTTTGTACACTTTTTCAGGTTATGACACAGGATGCCTGGGCTGATGTAATTGTAAAAACAATTGCTCCGGAAAATCAGTTTATCTGGGTTTATTTTATTTCATTTATACTAATAACAGCTTTTACGATAATGAGTGTTGTAACAGGTGTAATCGTAGATGCAATAACCGAAACTTCTAAAAAAATAAATGAGGGTAAAAAAAAGTATGTTGCAAGGGGAAACCAAAATCATATTGTGATATTAGGTTTTAATGAAAATGTACCATTTATAGTAGAGCAGATTGCCCTGTCAAATCATGACAACAAAAAAACATTAAGAAAATTCTTTAGTAAAACCATCGTTATATTAGGCAATCAGGAAATTGAAGAAATGAAGTCCCGGATTTTGCCAAGAATAAAAAAAATGAAAGAGACGGAAGTTATTTTTAGGCGTGGGGAAATAGATTCCGTGGAAGATATAAACCTTTGTGATGTAAATAATGCAAGATCTGTTGCCGTAATGAGCAGTAATGAATCAAAAACAACAGGTGCATTGTTGGCCCTTAATTCTATTTTGAGGAAAGAAAACAATATCCAAACTTATATTGCAGCAGTTGTAAATGAAGAAGAAACTGCCAGAAAATTAAAAGACTCTTTTTCCGGTAATTCAAAGATACACATAATTCATTATGCAAATTTGGTTTCAAGAATATTAGCCCATGCTTCAAGAGATGAAGGATTCGGCCACATTTTTACACAACTTTTCAGTAAAGATGGAAATGAGATATACATACATAAATTGCCAAAAAAAGTCATCGGTAAAACATTCTTTGACTCTCAGTTTGTTTTTACAAAGGCTACTCTTATCGGACTAATTGAAAATAACCGTACATTGCTTAATCCTCCATGTAATAAAATAATAACGGAGCAGGATCTGGGAATCTTTATTGCAAGAAATAATGATGAAGAAAATTTTGAAATATCGGTGTTCCCCGAAGATTTGGCTTCCCTTGAAAAAGAGTGTACACAAATTGATGGTAAAATCAGGCCTCCTCATAATATTTTGATAATAGGTTATAATAATTTGTTGGAAGATATAATGATTGAATTGAAAGATTATTTACCGGATGGTTCTACAATTAAAATTCTTCTTAGAAATCGAAATAAAAAGTCATTGGAAAATTTAATGAAGAAAATTGATAAAGAAATACCAAATGTGAAAATAGAGAGTAAAGTTGTAAATTATAGTACCAGGGAAAATATTCAAAGTTTTTTGACAGAAGAAATAGATACTGTCATTGAATTATTGGATGTATTTGAAGATGATTTTAAGTCTGATTCAAAAGTTTTATTAAATTTGATGATGTGTTCAAATATTAGGGAAGAAAAGAATTTAAAATTCAGGCTTTTGTGCCAATTAAAAAATATTCAAAGTCAAAATCTGGCACCTGAAATTGACGGAGTGGAATTTGTTGTTGGTTCAAAGATAACATCACAAATCCTTGCCCAGGTTCTTCAAAGCGAAAGCCATATTTATATTTTTGACGAATTATTAAAGAGCGAAGGTTCTGAATTTTATATGCGTGATGTTTGTGAATACATAAATGTAAATGAAGAGATATCACTCCAAGGGGCGGTTTACGCTGCAGCAAAAAAAGATGAAGTTTTTATCGGTTACTATGATTCAAGTGGAAAAGGGATGAACAAAGTAGTATTAAATCCTGAAAAGAAAACAGGTGGTAAGCATAAGTTTGTCAATGGAGATAAATTTATTGTCCTTGCCAAAAATTAAAAATCTGGATTGTTATAATTCTGCAGGTTTTTCTTTCCTGTCCTTTTATAAATTCCATAGGCTATTGGTATGGAGGGCAGCATAATTACCAGCTGGATTGCGGAGCTCAAAATATTTATGTCTTCTGCACCTGCGGGTGAGGGGGTTATGTCCCCAAACAGGCTGCCATAATTTCCCAGAACATTAAAAAGATAATGCAGTAAAAAACATACCCGGATATTTTTTGATGCCCAATATACCGTTCCGATTAAAAGTCCAAGGCAGAAAGTATACACCACCTGGGTAAATGTTCCCAATATAAAATAGGGACGGCCTGCAAGATTCAGAAAGTGGACTGAGGCAAAAATACCTGCTGCAAGGCAGAGTCCGCCCAAAATGTTCTTTTGCCTTTTTTCGTAATCTTCCGTAATGTAGTTTTGAATAATCCACCTGAAAAGCATTTCTTCAAACAAGGCTACAAAAATTGTTTCAATAAAAAAAGCAGCCGTCTTTTGGAAAGAAGGGCTGTGGGTAAAATCAATACTTAAAAAATTCAATACGGCAAAAATCAAACCTGCCGTCAGAATGTACCAGCCTTTTGAAAAAGCCAAAGAAAAACCAGTTGCTTTAGCCGATAAATTTTCAGGCCTGCCGGTTATCTTTATTACAAGAAAACACAGACAAAAGGCTGCAAAAGAAATAAATGTAAAGCTCCAGGGATTATCCAGGTCACGGGTCAAAAACAGCATAAGCTGCTGGGGAACCATAGTAAAAAGCAAAGCTGTGATTATTTTTTTTGGTAAAGCGGTTTTTCCATCCACAATAGACTCCCTTTGGCAATATAGTGCCGCTAAAAAGTACATTCCCAAATGCCGGTACAGTATACTGAAAGCTGATTTTTTGTAAAGGGCCGGCTCTCCCCGTACTTTTTGCCGGTTGAATCCCTGCCGGAAGTTTTTCTGCTTTTTACCGGGCAGTTGCCAAATCAGCCGGAAAAGTGCACTCAGAAAAATTCCGTGGGATTCCAGG